>NZ_CAUUGJ010000085.1:0-10144 GCF_963544685.1 uncultured Fretibacterium sp.
GAACAGCATGGGGTCCTTCTTCATGCCCGCCCTGGCCCCCGCGCTCAGCAACCTGACCTTCATCGCCGCCGCACCGTTCCTCGCCGCCCGGTGGGGCGTCTACGGTCTGTCCACCGCCGTGCTCTGCGGCGGGGCGGTGCACTTCGTGAGCCAGTGGCTCTGGGGCTTCCGCCTCGGCGCCCCTCTGCTGCCGGGGCGTCCGAACCTTGGGGACCCCGACCTGCGCCGGATGATGGCCCTGTTCCTCCCCTACGCCGCCGGCCTCTCCCTGAACCAGGTCAACCCCGTGATCAGCAGGATGCTGGGCTCCTTCCTCCAGGAGGGGACCATCTCGGTGCTGAACTACGCCAACCGCATCCTCCAGCTCCCCCTGGGCCTGTTCGTCATCGCCGTCTCGCAGGCCGTGCTGCCCCAGCTCTCCCGGGCCCGAGAGCCGGAGGACTTCGCCGAGACGCTGCGGCACGCGCTTCGCTTCACGCTCTTCATCGTGCTCCCGGCCTCGGCGGGGCTCATCCTGATCTCCCGACCCTTCGTGCACCTGGTCTTCGTCCGGGGCGCATTCGGCGAGGGCGCCTGGGAGGCTACCGCGACATGTCTGAGCCTCGGGATGCTGGGACTGCCGGGCATGGCCTGCTCCACCGTCGTCATGCGGGGGCTCTACGCCCTGTCCCTCCCGCGCGCCGCCTTCGCGACCACGCTGTTCAGCGTGGCCTCCACCGCGCTTTTGTCCCTGTTCCTCATGCCGATGGGCTACGCCGGGCTGGCGCTGGCCCCGAGCGTCGCCTTCACGCTCTCCGGCATGGTGGGGCTGGGATACGTCCGCAGGAGGCTTGGGCGTCCCCTGGGCGTCCTCACGGGATGCTGGACGTCCAGGATCGCAGCCTCGCTCGCCCTGCTGATCCTCGTCACGGCCGCGTACGGATATTTCCTGCCCTACGCCCCGGCCGCCTCCCTTGGCCGCCGCGCGCTGTGGTGCCTTGGCGTCATCCTCGCCGGGACGGCGACCTACGCGTCGGCGACGCTGACCCTGCGCTGCGAGGAGTGGCTGTGGATCCGCGAGGCCGTTGGCCGACGAAAGGAGAACGCTTGACGGACATCTCAAGGGAGCCCCGCCCCGATGCCAAACAGACGCAGAATCCCGTCATGGAAAATTCGCTTTCCCACATTTTGCAATTTCACTTCAAGTTGTGAGCTTGATTTGGCTTTAGTGAGCTTTTCTGAGCTTTCGTGAGCTTTATTGAGGTTTACTGAGCTTTTCTTCCCCTTCTTTTTTGATACAATCCTTGCAATCCGTCGTTCATTCTCATGGGGGAAAACCAACGCATTTCAAGGAGGTCTTCATGAACGGACTTAAGAAAACCATCAAAGGAATCGCCGTCCTCTTGCTGGCATGTCTGCTGCTCTGCGCCCCCGCGTGGGGACGCGCCTCCGGCGAGTGGAAAAAAACGCTGGAGGCCCGGACCGTCCAGCTGTGGATCGACGCACAGCTCCTGGACGACATCGTCCTGAACGCCCGTGCCGAGCTGAACGTCACCTGGCTGCCCCGGACCCTGAGGAAACGCCTGGAACGGGACCGGGACGTTCACGAATGGGTCGTCAAGGGGCTGGGCTACTACTACCCCGCGGACAAGGAGGCGGAGCGGCGGATGAAGGGCCGCGACATTCTGGCCCTGAACTACCGCGCCGTGAAGAACTGGGACTTCGACCCGACGCGGCTGACCGTCGGGGGGTATCGCGTGGCCCCGGAGGACCTGCTGGGGCATCGGGACCTGCGCGTCACCGGAGAACTGCCCCCCGGCACGGAGGGTACCCTGTTCCTCTGCGTCCCCGCCCTCAAGCCCGGGAGCAGGGTTGAGATTACAATGGGGCCGGACAGGGCCGTGCTCGAGGCCCCCGCGAGATGAACACGGGGCCGCTCGACGCGGAGGCGCTGACGCTGGGCATCGAGACGAGCTGCGACGACACGGGCGTCGCCCTGATCCGTGGGGAGCGCACCGTCGTTGCCGAGCTGCTCTCCAGCCAGATACGGGACCATTCCCGATTCGGCGGCGTGGTCCCGGAGTTCGCGGCGCGCAAGCATCTGGAGAATCTGTTGCCCCTCGTCGACGCCATCCTGGAGACGGCGAACGTATCGGGCAGGGACCTGGGCCTGATCGCCGTCACCCGGGGGCCGGGGCTGATGGGGTCCCTGATGGTGGGTGTCCAGGCCGCCCGGGCGCTCTCCCAAGCGTGGGACGTCCCCGTGATCGGGGTCAACCATCTGGAGGGACACCTCTTCGCCCCCATGGTCGACACGGAGGATCTGCGTCCGCCCTTTCTGTCCCTGATCGTATCCGGAGGGCACACGGAGATTATACGGGTCGATGCCCTGGGGCGCTATACGGTGCTGGGGGGGACGCGCGACGACGCCGCGGGCGAGGCCTACGACAAGGCCGCGCGGGTGATGGGGCTCCCCTACCCCGGCGGGCCGGAGATAGACCGTCTGGCGCGGGAGGGGAATCCCCACGCCTTCGATTTTCCCGTACCGCTCAAGCAGACGAAGGAGATCGAGTTCAGCTTCAGCGGGCTGAAGACGGCTTTGTTATGGCAGGTGAAGCGGCTGGAGTCGGAGGGCCGGGAGCCGCCCCTCCCCGACCTCTGCGCCTCCTTCCGGCGTGCGGTGACGGACGCCCTGATCTCCAAGGTGAGCCTGGCCGTCCGGCGGACGGGCATCCGACGCGTCGCCGTGTCGGGTGGGGTCGCCGCCAACAGCGCCCTGCGCGCGGCGATGACGGGCTCGCGGGAAGCACGGCAATGGACCGCCTGGCTCCCCCGTCCCAGCCGGTGCACGGACAACGCCGTGATGATCGCGGCGGCGGGACGGAGCGCCTGGGACCGCGGCGTCCGCAGCCCCTCCGACCTCACCCCCGACCCGTCGCTGGCGCTCGGGGAGACGGCCGCTCAAGGGCTCCATCGGACGGATTCACCGACCTCCCGCACCTCCGAAGCAAAGACGGCGCCGCGGGGGAAGCAGCGGGAACACTCGAAGGAGGCTGGGAGTTGAGCACGAAAAAGACGAGGGACGAAGCCTCGAAACGCCGCGTCGCTACCACGGCGGAGGACGGCCCGCTCGGCTTGTCGCTGGGGGAGCTTATGGGACACCCGCCGCAGCAACCCGGTCCGGCCGATACCGCCGATGAGGCACTCCCGGCCCCCGCGGCCCTGCCTCCTCAATTTTCCCGCATCGTCCTCCAGAGGACACGGGCGGGCCGTGGCGGCAAGTGGGTGACGCGCGTCCTGCCCACACCGGCGCCGACGGAGGCACAGCTCGAGGCGCTGGCACGGGAGCTGCGCAGGGCGCTGGGCACCGGCGCCCACACGGAGGAGGGCGCGCTCGTGGTCCAGGGGGACATCGCGGACCGCATCGAAGAATGGTTCCGGAAGCGCGGCGTCCCCAGGATCGTTCGTTGACCGCCCCCCACGGCTCACAAGACATTCGTCAGACATCATTCGTCAGACATAAAGACATAGAACATTCGGTACAGACCATCAAGCATTCGTCAGACATCCATCCTCGGAGGCAAGAAAGGGGTTCGGCTTCGATGCCCGAGACAATCGCTCCGCCCTTCTGGCACCCCGCGGTCAAGGGGGCCTTCATACTCGACTGGGATGGGGTCCTGGCCGACACGAAACTGGATTTTTCCGCCCTGCGGCAGAGGTACTTCGGGGGCAGGATCGTCCCCCTGATCGAGGCGGCGGAGAACTTTCCATCCCCCGTTCGGGAGGAGATCCGGGACGAGATCCGGCGCGTCGAGATGGAGGGGGCGGACAGGGCCGCCCCGGTCCCCGGCGCGCACGAGTTTATCGCCTGGCTGAGGGACTGCGGTAAACCCTGGGCCGTCGTCTCGCGGAACTGCCGGGACTCCATCCTGCTGGCGGCTGAGCGGTGCGGGATCGAGCTCCCTCCCGTTCTGCTCAGCCGGGAGGACCCCGCCGTCAAGCCCGAGCCCGAGGCGCTGTTCCTGGCGGCCGAACGCCTGGGTGTCGCCCCGGACGACTGCGTCATGGTGGGGGACTTCATCTACGACATGCTCGGCGCGCGGCGCGCGGCGGTCCGCTGCGTGCTGGCCGGACGGGACAACGTGGAGTGGGGCGGCCTTGCCGACGCGGCCTACCCCACGCTCCGCGGTTTCCTGGCGGCCCTGAAGACCCCCTCGCCTCTCGTCCCATGGGAGTACCGCAGCCTCGCTGCGGAGAGAGGAGAGGACTACCTCCGCGCCGTGAACCGGCGCCTGTGGATTCTGCCGGAGGCGGGTGCGCTCCGCCAGGCCCTCCGATTGGCGCGGCGGGGCGCGGTCTATCTGTCCGTCCCGAAGGATGCCCGGCTCCGAATGGAGGACTGGGAGGACTCGAGCCTTCCGCCCCGCCTGATCGACCGTCCCCTCCCGGAGGTCCTGCGGGAGGTCCTGGTCCCGCGCTGGCCCTGCGTGCGGGTCCTGACCGAAACGGACCCCGCACCGGCGAGGCTGTCGTCCGTCACGGTTCCCGACCTCTCGGACGCCGATCCGGACGCCTTTCTGTCCGGCATGTCGGGCAGCGACCTTCCGTCATGAGGGCACGTCATGAAGGAGTTTGAAGTCCCCCTGGCCGAGCGCATGAGACCCCGGATGCTCGACGAGTACTGCGGGCAGAGGCATCTGATGGGGCCGGGCGCGCCGCTGCGGACGCTCATCGAGGCGGGGCGGGTGCCCAGCTGCATCCTCTACGGGCCCCCGGGCGTCGGCAAGACCACCCTCGTGCGCCTGATCGCCGGGCGTACCGAGCGCAGTCTCCTGGAGATCAACGCCGTCACCGCGAAGGTCGCGGAGCTGAGAGACCTGGTGGAGGAGGCCAAGCGCCTCAAGGCCATGAGCGGGGGAACCTCCGCAGTCGCGTTCGTGGACGAGCTCTACCACTTCAACAGCTCTCAGCAGAACGTGCTTTTGCCCTCCGTGGAGAGAGGGGACCTGATCCTGATCGGGACGACGACGGAGAACCCCCGCTACGAGATCAACAAGACCCTGCTCTCCCGGATGATCGTGTTCGATCTCCATCCCCTGGAGGCGGACGATCTGCTGCCCCTGCTGCGCCGGGCCCTGCGGGACGGGGAACGCGGCCTTGGGGGGCTGGAGCTCGACGCGTCGGATGCAGTCCTCCGATCCCTCGCGCTCTCGTCGGGGGGAGACGTCCGCCAGGCCCTGACCCGTCTCGAGGCCGCCGCGGCCTTCGCAGCGGCCTCGGGTGGGACCGAGCTGACGGAGGGGCACGTCGAACAGGTCGCCGGGAGCGCACACATCCGCTTCGACCGGTCGGGCGACGACCACTACGCCATCGCCTCGGCCCTGATCAAGAGCATCCGGGGCTCGGACCCCGACGCCGCGCTCTACTGGCTCTCCCGTCTGCTCAAGGGGGGTGAGGACATCCGCTTCATCTGCCGCCGCATCCTGATATCGGCAGCGGAGGACATCGGACTGGCGGACCCGGCCGCCCTTCAGATCGCGGCCGCGGCCTCCTACGCCGCCGACATGACGGGCCTTCCGGAGGCCCGCATCATCCTCTCCGAGGCCGTCATCTACCTGGCGGCAGCCCCGAAGAGCAACAGCGCCTACCTCGCCGTCGACAGGGCCATGAGGGCCATCGAGAAGGGGGAACTCCAGCCCGTCCCCCACCACCTCAGGCCCGACGGCAGCGGCTACCTCTACCCCCACGACGACCCGCGCCACTGGCTGCCCCAAAAGTATCTGGAGGTTCCGCGGAGGTTCTACCACCCGGGGTCCCTGGGCTATGAGGAACGGATCGCCTCGCGGCTGCGCCGGCTGTGGCGGCGCTTTTCCGAGCCCCCCGAGTCCCCGGGCGGTTCCGGTTCCGCCGGGCCTATGCCGTAAGGACCAGCAGGCCGCCCGCCAGGGCCAGCCCCGCTGCGGATGCGAAGCAGAACCGCGCGGCGCGTTCGGGGCCGAGACGGAGGGAGAGACGCCCGAAAAACGCCCCCGCGGCCGCCCGGACCAGGACGGTCTTGCCCCAGAAAAGGGGAAGGTCGAGGGCGGCCATGAGAAAACCGCCCCTCTCGAAGAGATCCAGGGCCGAGAAGGGCGCGAAGAGCGAAACCCCGAGGGCTGCCATGGCAAGCCCTCGCATGGAGTCCGCGGCCCGAGCCGAGGCCGGGCCCTCGTCGTCCCCGAGCTTGAAGAGGGGCAGTATGAGGGCCATAGCGGCCGCAACGGCCGAGAGCCCCAGGGCCCTCACAGTCCCCTCCGCGACCGACCAGACGGACCTCGTGACGAAGACCGCGAGCCCCAGAGGGGCCCCCGGCATCCCCTTGCGCCAGGCCACCCAGGACGCGGAGCCGAGAACGGCCGCGACGGGAAGGGCCCAGCCCCAAAGCGAGGCCCAAGGGCTTCTTCGTCCCGCCGTCCCGGCCCATCCGCTCAGAAGGAGAAGGGTGGGGATCAGGATGATGTCGATGTCCGTCCCGAGTACCGCCGGGAAACGCCCAGGGGGGATAAAAAGGAAGGACGCCAGGGCCAGGCCCCCGGAAAGCGACGAGATGGAAAGTAACGATATGGAGAGCGGCGAGGCAGCCCGATACAAGGAGGCATCACTCCCCATCGGCCCAATCGTATCGGGGGAGGCAAGACCGGCCGCATCCCGGACCGGCGGCGGGGGCGCTCCGCGGAGCCGGGCGACGACGACGCGCGCGATTCCGTCGGCGGTCCGCGCCGCCAGGGCGGCCAAGGGCAGGAGCAGGACGGCGGCGAACAGCCTTATCGGCCACACGGGGGCCCCTCAGGCATCTCCGGAGGACGCACGGCCGTTCCCGCCGAGGCTCGTCCGGAGGGTCCCGTAGAGGGACAGCCAGGCATCGCCCTCCAGGTCCTCGGCCCGGCTCCGCGGGTCGATGCCCGCCTCCCTCAGGCGCCCTTCCCAATCCTCGAGGCCCTCGAAGCCCTTGAGGTTGTTGAAGAGCGTCTTCCGCCTCTGGGCGAAGGCCCTGTGGAGCAGGCCGCTCCACAGCCCGTCCTCCATCAGGTGAAAGTTCCGGGAGAGCACGATCTCGATCACCTCGGAGTCCACCCTCGGCCTGGGGCGAAAACAGGAGGGCGGGACCCGCCGCACCCGTTCGACCGCCCCCATCACCTCCAGGGCCACCCCCAGAGGGTAGCGTTCCTTCGTGTCCGCCGCCGCCGTAAGGCGGTCCGCCGCCTCCTTCTGGACCATGTACAGATGGTAACGGAGCCCCCGTGCCCCAAGGCGCAGCAGGGACCAGATCAGGGGGGTCGTGATGTTGTAGGGGATGTTCGCGACCACCTTTCGGGGGAAGGGGGAGAGGGCCCCGCAGTCCATGCGCAGGGCGTCGCCCCAGTGGAGGGACAGCCGCGGCTCCCGAGAGGCCAGGCCCTCCAGATGCGGCCTGAGCCGCTCGTCGAGCTCCACGGCGTGGAGATGCGCGCAGCCGCGCTCCAAGAGGGCGCGGGTCAGGACCCCCTGGCCGGGGCCGATCTCCAGAATGACATCCTCCTCCCCTATCGCGGCGCGGCGGACGATATCCTCCAGCACCCCGCGATCCACCAGAAAGTTCTGTCCGTAGCGGCGCAGGGTCCGAAACCCCTCCGCGCCCTCCCCCGGCAGACGGCTCACCGTTCCGCGGTCTCCTTTTTGAGCGCGGTCCTCGTCCCGCCGGTCATGGCGAGCAGACGCTCGGGGGCTACGGGGAAGAAGGCGTGGTCCGTCCCCGCGGCGGCCCAGACGACGGGATAGCGGAACAGGTCCTCGTCGAGCAGGGCCGGAAGCCGTTCGGGGTATCCCAGGGGCGGCACGCCGCCCACCCGAAAGCCGAAATGCTCGAACACAAAATCGGGCGGGGCCATTCGGGACCTCTTCCCACCAAGGGCCTTAGCGACCGCCCGCGCATCCACCCTGTTGACCCCGCTCATCAGGACCAGACAGGGGTTCCCGTCCACCAGAAACACCAGGCTCTTGAGGATCTCGCTTGGCGGAACGCCCAGGGTTCCGGCGGCATCCTCCACCGTAAAGATCGTGCCCTCGGCCATCGTGATCGCGATATCCTCAGCTCCGGTCTCGTCCAGGGCGGACCGGACCTTCGACACGGCCCGTTCGGCCTCCTGCGATTCCAACATCGGCAAAATCCCCCTCACCCATAATCTTTTGCAGGAACGCCCGCCCCCGGCCTCCGCAGAGGCTGAGTTCCCGGCAGGCGCTTTCATTCTACCCCACCTTCGATTCCGATTCCAAGGAGGCGCTGACCGCCGGCCCCTGTCAATTCCTCGAATGGCTTGAGATGATGCATCGGGTGCCTTTTCGGGGATCTCTTCAAAATAAGAGAAGGGGGCCGGATATCGGCCCCCCCGCTCTCAAGCTGCATTCGATCCGCTATCGATTATCGTTTTTTCATCCTCGAGGCCAGCGGAAGGAGCCCCATCAGGGCCAGGAAGGCGTAGCCTGCGTTGCATCCGCCGCCACCGCCGCTACCCCCACCGCCGCCAGAGGCTTTTCCGGACGTGACCGTGAAGTTGACGACCTCGGAAAGGGGCCAGTTCTGGCCGTCCACGCCGGTAAACGTCACGTCCACCTTGGCCTTCACCGGAACGTCCTTGACGCTGTAGGCCGCATTCAGCGCTTTGGCCTGGATCTTGTTGGCGGCGCCGTCCCAGGTGAGGGAGAGCTTGGCCGCGTCCAGTTTTGCGGGGTCGAAATCGAACGTGACGCCGGCGACCTTGAGGTCCTTGTCGACCGCTCCGGCCTTGCCTTTGAGCGTCAAGGTCAGCGTATCCTCCGAAGCCGTCGAGGTATCGATGGCGAGTGCCGCCTTGCTCAGGTCCACGCTGACCGGATCCTTTGCGGTGACGTTGAAAGTGAACTTAGAGGATGTCCCCCCACGCTCCAGTTTCAGCACAAGCTTTCCCGTATCGCCCGGTTTCGTCCCGGCCGAGAACCCGAAGGCTCCCTTGTCGTTGGTGAGCCCCACCTGGTAGTCGAGACCGGCAGAGGAATCCTTCTGTATCTCGTTGGGTGCGGCGATAAAGAAGCCAACCTGGCTCGTTCCCGCCACATCGACCAACGCGCCGAGGAACATCTCGGAAAAGCCCTTTACCGTGAGGTCGGTCTCCCCTTCGACGCTTACATCCCCCGACTCCAAAGTCGAAGCCGTGTATTTGATGAAGAAGTCGGTCTTCAGAATAGGAGGAGGGATAGCAGCCGAAGCCGGCTTACCCGCAAACATGATGGCCGTGATGGCGGCCAGAGCCAACACAAACAGTACCGACGCAACCTTGAACTGCCTCAAACGCTTTGTCATGACGAACAACACTTCCTTCCTTTTCGGTCTTTCCCAGGCTCCTCGAGTCCGGCGCCGTGACAGCACCTTCCCCCGCAGCGGCGCCCATCCCTCATTTGGTCATTCCTCTTCCCGGGAGGCGTGCGCAGACTTCCCCCACCTCCCTGCAGAAATGAGAGCCTGCGTGCTGTCAGGATAGCACGTTGTTTTGAAAAATGCTGTTCCGATCTTGCCCTTTTCCTGTTCCGTTATTGACTTTTCAGGAGGAAAACCTGGATGTCCGGGACGCTTCGCCGAGGAATTTTCGACGGTATTCGGTGGGGGAGAGCCCGGTTTTCCGGCGGAACACACGCGCGAAGTGGCTGGGGTTGGGAAATCCGCAGAGCTTCCCCGCCTCGGCGATGGTGCATTGAGGGTCCTTCAGGATATCCATCGCGCGGTGGATGCGGATCAGCATCTGGAACTGGCGGGGCGTCATGCCCGTGTGAGCGCGGAACTTGCGCAGGGCGGTAAACTTGTTGACATGGACGATTTGGGAGACCTCCGAGAGGGGGCAGGGGGCACTGCGTTCGCTCAGGTGCTCGACGGCCCGGCCCGTCAGGTCCTGAAACAGGGCGTTCATCACGGGAACGGACTCGATGTCATAAGGGGGGCCGAACATCGGCCCCCCGTTTTCAAGCTGCATTCGATCCGTTATCGATTATCGTTTTTTCATCCTCAAGGCCAGCGGAAGGAGCCCCAGCAGGGCCAGGAAGGCGTAGCCCGCGTTGCATCCTCCGCCGCCACCGCCACTACCGCCGCCACCGCCACTACCGCCGCCACCGCCACTAC
>NZ_CAUUGJ010000086.1:0-10087 GCF_963544685.1 uncultured Fretibacterium sp.
CGGGGTGCTGAACGCCCTGGCGGGATATTGGGCGGCCGCGTGGCTGGACGTCTCCATCGCGGGCGGCATCGCCGTGGCGACGGGGCTTTCCTTCCTCGGCATCTTCGTCCTGTCGCCCAGCCGGGGGCTGCTGAGCGCCGTTCGGCGGCGGGGCCGCCAAAAGATGGAGTATCGAGAGCGGATCGTGCTGATCCACCTCCGCCACCACGAGGGCAGCGGGGACGAGGCCGAGGAGCTGGGGGTCGGCTCCATCCACCGGCACCTCGGCTGGCCGAGGGAGCTCGCCGGCTCCGTGCTGCGGCGCCTCGAGGCCGAGGGGAGAATCCGCATCGAGGACGGGGTGGTGAAACCCGCTGCCGACGCCTGATTCCGTCAAAAGGAGGATCGGCCCCGGCAGGGACCGATCCTCCTTACGCGATTTTACGACAGCGGGGGAAGGGAACGGGGCCGCCGGGAAGACCCCTGACCGCCCCGCGCAGCCGCGCTCACGCCACCACGACGGAGATCCTCTGCCGGATGTGGTCTCCCTTTACGGCCTCGTCCACCATGGCGACGGCATAGTCGGCGTAGCTGATCACGCTCTCGCCTCTGGAGTTCAGGGTCAGCTCCTCCCCTCCCAGGATGTACTTGCCGGTCCTCGGCCCCTCGGCCTGAAAATCCGCGGCGGGGCTGATGTAGGTCCACCTCACGTCGTCTCGGGCGCGGAGCTCCTCCAGGGCCTTGCCCATGCTGGACGCGAGCGGTTTGAAGGCGTCCGGAAAGCCGGCCCCGTCCATCAGCTGCGCCGTGTGATCGGCGTTCACGTAGAGGCTTCCCGCCCCGCCGACGACCAGCAGCCTCGTGTTCCGGCCGCTCAGGGTGTCGCACAGGTGCTTCAGCGAGGCGCTGTGCTGCGGCAGGGTCTCCGGGGTCCAGGCCGCGAAAGCGTCCACGACGACGTCGAACCCCTCCAGGTCGGAGGCGGTCAGGTCGAAGAGGTCCTTTTGAATGGACCGCTTCGCCGCGCTCTGGTTCTCCCCCCGCACCACGGCCGTGACGTCCAGCCCTCTCCTCACCGCCTCCTCGACGATGAGACGCCCCGCCTTTCCATTGGCGCAGACCACAGCGATTTTCATGATTTCCTCCTCCACCCTTCAAAAATTTTCATCTTTTTTGTTCTCCCGGCATGTTTCCGCCGCGCCGGGAGCGGCGCATGAAGCCCGTTTGCCTCCACATAACGACATGCCGAGCAAGGCGGGCGACAACGACGAAGTACACGATCGATCGGAACCCTGAATTACGCTTCCTCGAGCTCCCTCAGGACCTCCCCGATATCCCCATCGACGAGAATCGAGCGGCCCTCCAGCTCGCGCGGGGCGGCCGCCTCCCCCAGGTTGACGCAGGCGTAGACCGCCCTTTCATTTCCGGCGGCCATGCGCTGGAAAGGATACTTGATGATGCCCGGCGTGTTCCAGCCCACCCCGAGCTCCAGGAACAGGAGCCGCGCGCCCTCGTGCCCCCGCAGGAAATCCCTGTACCGCCCCGCGGCGAGGTGCCAGGCCTCGTCCTCCACAAAGGTATCGTCACTGCGGAGGTTGTTCGCCATGGGGCCGCCGCACCGCGGACAGCGGGGAATCAGCTCCGTGGGGATTCGCATGTCCCTCTGCTCGGCCACCATGCGCCGCACCGGCGCTTCGTTGTCGTAGGTCCTTTGGTGGCAGGGCTTCGCGCATTGCCACAGCCCGTAGTCCCCCTGGGTGCAGAACAGGCGGAGCTCGTCGAACCCGGCCTTCTGAAAACAGTGGTCCACGTTGGTGGTGATGACGAAACAGTCCTTGCCGCTCATCAGAGCCCGCAGCCTGCGGTAGGCCGGGCCGGAGTCCTGGGCGTAGCGGTTGAGGTGGATGTGGCGGCTCCAATAGGCCCAGAACTCCTCCGGCGTGGGATAGGGGTAGAAACCGGCCGTGTACATGTCCCGGTAGCCGTACCTCCCGATGAAGTCGGCGAAGTTGCTCTCGAACCGCTCCCCGGAGTAGGTCATGCCGGAGGCCGTCGACAGGCCCGACCCCGCTCCGACCACGACGGCGTCCGCCTCCGCGATCCCGCGCCTCAGCCTCTCAATCGCATCCGAGCAGGCGCCGGTAGATCTCATGGTCGCTCTCCTTGAACACATCGAAGATCACCCTCATCCCCGCCCCATGTTCCCGCAGGAACCCCCTGACGGTCTCCACCGCGATCTCCGCGGCCTCCTGCTGCGGAAAACGGAACTCTCCCGTGGAGATGCAGCAAAACGCGATGCTGACAAGCCGGTGCGAGCGCGCAAGCTCCAGGCAGGAGCGATAGCAGTCGGCGAGCAGGGCGCGGTCCCTCCGCGTCGGGCGGTCGGCGACGATCGGTCCCACCGTGTGGACGACGTGGCGGCTGGGCAGGTTATAGGCCCCCGTGACCTTCGCGCCGCCCGTCGGCTCCTCGTGACCCTGCCGCCTCATGAGGGCGTCGCACTCGAGGCGGAGCTGGACCCCGGCGTAGGTGTGGATGACGTTGTCGATGCACCCGTGACCGGGCACGAAGCACCCCAGCAGGGAGGCGTTCGCGGCATTGACGACGGCGTCCGCCCTCAGCGTCGTGATGTCGCCCCTCCACACCGAGAGGAAGGAGGCGCCGGGCTCCTCCGCCGCGACGGGCAGCGCCTCCGCGTCCACGATTCCCTTCCTTCGCGTCTCCTCCCGAAGATAGGCGTCCTGCACCTCCAGGAAGTCCCCGCCGATGGGCCAGGGGGGACGGACGTTCATCAGGGCCCGAAGGAGCCGCCGTCGGCCCTCCCCGTCGTCCGGAATCTCCATGCCGCGGCAGCGCGGGTTTTCGTCCCGCAGAAAATGAAGCAGGTACTCCAGCCTTCCGGCCTGGTCCCCGATCCGACTCCCGATCCGATCCACGACACCACCGCCCTTCCGCTTCCTAGGGCACGGGGCTTGTCCCCGCCGTCCCTCTGCATTACAATAGCTCATCAAGTATCCTATGTAAAGCAGGCACATTATTGTTCTGTAGGTACCAAAAAGATACCATTGTGCGAACAGGTGGGGCGAGATGAAAAAGGACATGCCGGACTGCCCGATCGAGACGACCATGACGCTGATCTCCAACCGCTGGAAGGTGCTGATCCTCTGGGATCTGTCGGGCGGCGTCAAGCGTTTCGGCGAATTGAAGAAGCTGCTGGGCGGCATCAGCCAGAAGGTGCTGACGGCCAACCTGCGCCAGATGGAGGAGGCGGGGCTGCTGACCCGTACCGTCTACGCGGAGGTGCCGCCCCGGGTGGAGTACGCGCTGACGGAGACCGGTCGCAGCCTGCGGCCGGTCCTGGAGGCGATGCTGGAGTGGGGGACGCGCTACAAGGCCGGGACAGCGGCCGCAGCGGGCCCAACACCGTCCCCCATTCCCGACGGAGGAGCGTAGGCCGGAAGGACGGAGGCCGCCGATAGGTCCAGGCGCGGACCGCCCGAGCAAGCCCTACTTGCCTACTCATGTTTGTGCTATAATCGAACGAGTTTGCAGGGGCAAACCGCACTGCGGGTCCTGCCGAAGGGCTCAGCCGTTTGGGAGGGGAATACCGCGTCGTGTTTGGGGCCTCAACAATTTATTTTCGAGGAAGGAGTCGAGTCTATTGAGAAAACTGATGTCCGTATTCGGCGTCGCCGTCCTGTTCGCCCTGGCGGCGGGGCCGGCGATGGCCGCCAAGGTGGAGCTGCCCAAGGCGAACGGGCGCATCATACCCGCAACGCTCTTCCTGGTGGGAACCAGCGACAAGGAGGGACGCCCGGACGCCGCCGTCATCGACCGCGCCGGGATCGCCGGGGCCGTGGGCAGGGAGAAGATGTTCGTCTACGTCTCCGTGCGCCCCAGCCGCCAGACGGCCAGGAACATCGACGCGAAGGGCGTGTTCACGCTCAACGTTCCCAGCAGGGCCCAGCTGGAGCAGGCAGGGTTCTGCGGCACCGTCTCCGCCATTTCCGGGGACCAGTACATCGACAAGTTCGCCATTACGGGGCTGACCCCCGTGAAGGGCAGCCAGGTCGACGCGCCCATGATCCAGGAGTGCCCCATCTCCATGGAGTGCAAGGTCGTCAAGACCAAGAGCTTCGGCGAGGGCTCGCACACCATGTACATCGCCGAGGTCAAGAGCGTCTGGATCGACGATTCCGTCCTGAACGGCTCCGACTCCAAGTTCCCCGGATACCCCAACCCCGTGAAGGTCGATTCGATCCTCTACTACCCCGGCGGCGGCGCCGGATCGGGCTTCTACTCGATCGGGCAGCGCCAGGGCGCCAGCGAGGAGCTCTTCAAGACGAAGTACCCCGACGCCAAGCAGTGAGGAGGCATTGGTGAAGATGAAAAAGAGTATCGTTTTTTTCCGGTCGCTGTTGTTGCTTTCCCTTTTCACCCTGGTCGGGGCGGGCGCCGCGTGGGCGGCCAAGGTCGAGAACACGGCCAGTCCCGAGGTCCCCGCGCGCGTTATGCCCGCGTCCCTGCTGGTGATCGGGACCTACGACGATCAGGACCGCGCAAACTTCGGGCTCTTCGACCGCGGCGGGATCGCCACGTCGGCGCCCCAGACGCATATCGTCGTCGCCATGCGCAAGACGTCCTACACGCATAAGAACCTTCTGGAGCGCAAGGCCGCGACGATCAACATTCCCTCCGTCGCCCAGCTGGCCGAGGCCGACCTCTTCGGGTGCCTCTCCGGCATGAAGGACGGAAAGTTCACGGACAAGCTGGCCATGACCAAGCTGACGGCGGACAAGGGACAGGCCGTAGCCGCCCCAATGCTCCGCGAGTTCCCGATCTCCCTGGAGTGCGAGCTGGTCGAATGCGATTCCCTCGACCCCGACTCCCCCTTCGACCTCATCGTCCTCAAGGTGGTGAAGACCTGGGTGGACGAGGGGTACGCCAACGAGAAGCCCTCCGTCAATCCCAAGCCGGCCGGGCTGCCCGAGATCGCCCTCTACATCCCCGGACGCAGCGAGGGCAACACCGGCTACTTCGGCTTGGGGGACTACCTCGGGGACGGACACTCCGCAGGCAAGACCTACATGGAAAAGCTCGCCGCCCCCAAGCCCTGATCGCGGGGACCGGCACGGCAAGGAATAACGCAAAAGCGAGAAGGGCCGACCCGGGCCCTTCTCGCTTTTATGTTCGTGTGATAATGCCGCTGTGGCCGGGATCGGTCCCCCCATCGTCCGTTTCGATCGGAGGGGTACGCCCGGGTGCATGGGGCGTCCGCCTCCGTTCAGCGCGTGAACAGCACCGTGGCGTGGCCGGTGGTGCGGCTCGCGTTCGGGAGGAAGTCCGCGGAGTTGCTGCGCTCCAGCAGCTCGCTCCGCACGGCTCCGAGGCCCTGAAGGAGCGTCAGGAGGAGCCGCGCGCCCCGCGGGCAGTCCACGTCCAGCCCGTTGAGCTCGTCCAGGCGGAACGCGCACAGCACCGCGAGGGTGCGCTCGTCCTCGGCGTCGGACTCCGCGCGGGGCTTGTAATGGGAGAGGTCCATGCTCAGGATGACCACGCCGCCGCGTTTGCGAAGGAGCGCCTCCAGGGCCCTTCGCACGCGCAGGACCTGAAGGTCCGTCGCGCAGGACTTCACGACCAGCGGCAACACGGGGACGTCGCCGAAGAACTTTCGTACGCGCGGAATGTGCTCCGTGATGCCGTGGTCGCGCCGGGGGACGCCGTCCTGGCGCAGGGCCGCGCCCTTCAGGGACGAGGCCCCCTCCGCATCGGCCCGCAGGAGTCCCGCGGGCGTCCGCCAGTCCGCCGCCGAGAACACGATGTTCTGCCGCGCCCTCATGAAGTGGTCGGGCCCGATCAGGATGACGCGCGCCGGGTGGGGAATCTGCTCCCGAATCCGTTCGTAGAGGCGGTCGATGAGGGCCCCCGCCACGTTGTGATGGGGCGCGACGGCCCCGACGACGAGGGGCGGCTCCCCGCTCCCGAGGGCCGGGGAGGCAGGGAGCGCCAGGAACAGAAACAGGAGCAAGGACAAACACGGGAGGCCGCGGGGCACGGAGCCCTTCCGCACAAAACCCTCCCCGGAGAGGAACGGGCGCGGCCGGAGCACCCCGGCCGCGCCCCAGGCGCTACTCGTACAGTTTGCCATGCCAGGCCGGCAGGTACTGCTTCATGTCGTCCTGCCTCTTCGTGTCATAGACGATCGCCTTCCACTGATCGTCGTTCATGCGCCCCTCGCTCAGGGACTGGATGAAGGAGTAATAGGAGAACATGTAGCCCTCCGTCACGCGGAAGCCGCCGGACCGGTCGTTGACGTAGACGCTGAGCCTGCGCGGCGCTCCGACCCCCATGAAGAGGGCCCGGCCGGCCGAGGCGTCCGTCGCCACGTCCGCGACCAGGGCCATTCTCAGCTGATTCTGGGATGCCTTGTCGTAGACATCGTAGATATCCTCGGGCAGGACCGAGGGCAGGCGCAGCTCGATGATGGTCAGGAAGTCCGACGGCGTCATCGCGTCCTCGAGCGCACGGTCCGCGATGCCGGCCAGGGTCTCCATCTCCTCGGAGAACTGGGAGAACTTCCCGCGATAATACTCGTGCTCATCGGGGAACATGGGGGTCAGAAACTCCAGGATCTTGCGCGCGCTCTCCGCCAGGGCGCGGTAGAGCTTCGGCTCCGGCTCCACATAGCCGCGCGCAAACGGCTGAGAGAAGGGCCCGGCCACCCATTCGCCCCCGCCGTCCCCCATCTCGGCCCCGCTCTGCTCGGCGTAGAGGATGGTGTCGTGCTTCAGCTCGGCCATGGAGGCCTCCGCCGTCGTCAGTTTCTTGTAGCCCCAGGCGGCGGCGCGGGCGAAGAACTGCTGCGACCCCTCGGAGACGTTGTAGCTGCGCAGGGCGGAGAGCCAGGCGGTATAGGCGTTCGCCCCGTCCGCGGAGCTGCGGTACTCCGGCCACCGCTCCTCCAGCGCCTTCAGGTTGTCCCCGTAGTTCTTGAACTTCTCGTAGGGCTTGACCTCGTCCAGAGCCTGGGGCGAGCCCAGGACCGCCATGACGTCCAGCGGGTCGGGCAGGGCGCGCTTATCCTCATCCGTGCTCGTCCGGGGATGGGTGAGCGTATCGAAGATCATCGCGTCGAAGGTGATCCGGCGCGGCAGTACGGCGAACTTCTTGCCGGGCAGCTTCTGGATGGCGCTGGCCTTTCCGGTCCTGTCCAGAACCTCCAGGAGCTCCTTCACCCTGCCCGCGTCGCTCAGGTCCCCGAATTTGAACGGTTTCAGCGCCTCGACAAGCTCGTCCCACGTGTTGACGTTCGAGCTGCCGACCAGGTAGCGGATGGGGTCGTAGAGCGCACGCCACTTTTCCTGAACCTGCGGCACGGAGAGGATGTGGCACAGCAGCAGCGTGACCGCGGCTCCTCCCTCGTTGTCCAGCGGGAACGGCGTGCCCAGCAGATAGGTGGTGCGGAAATAGGCCTTGAAGTCCTCGTTCAGAGTGTAGTGCCCGCGCGGGGCGAAGAGGGTGAAGTCCTGCGGCAGCCCCGTGAAGGGATTGTCGCCCGTCCCCTCTCCCGCCATCACCCCCTTCGCGAATCCGGCGATGCCGTCATGGATCTCCGCCCCCCCGTTCGTCAGCAGGTGCATGGCGAGGGCGAGGTAATCGACGACCGCCGATGCGGCGTTTCGCCCCAGCTCCGAGCTCTCCAGGTCGTGGGGCAGGTCCTTCAGGGCCACGGTCATGGCCGACAGCAGCTCGAAGGTACGCGGCAGCAGAACCTTCTGCTCCACCTTCTGGAGCATCCGGTCGAAGTAGAGGTGAAACGCGTGGAGCGGCAGGTCCGCGGTGATGAAGCGGGGGGTGAGCGAGTCGATGGTGTTGTAGGCGTCCACCATGTCGTCCTCGTTCAGCTCCTTCACAAGGACGGGCTTGGGATCGACGTAGAAGCCGTTCTTCACCAGTGCCTTACGCTCGGCGCCGTCCAGCTTTGCGGGGAGCTTGTCCTCCTCCACCCGCGACAGTTCCGGCTTGGAGGCCGACAGGTCGACGAGCTCGGCCTCGGGCAGCCAGCCGCCGCGGCGGTCCGACCCCGAGCCTCCGTCGGAGTAGTCCGTGCCGAAGATGCAGAGCAGCCACGACGTCCCCTCGGCGTCCTTCGCCCGCCCCTCCGCGGTGACCACGGCCCCGCGCGGCAGGGAAAAGGAATGGAACTCCGAGACGGGGCGCTGGCCCGGCAGCAGGAAGGGCACGGTCCCGTCCTTCATCACCTGATAGGGCTTCGCGTCCACCGGCTCGTATTTGGGCATGGGCGTCAGCGCCGCGGCCTCGACGAGCCCCAACTCCCCTTCCGGGCCGGACAGGGACAGCCATCCCTTTTTGGAGGAGGGCTTCCCCTCCACGAGATCCCCGTAGACCAGCACCCCCAGGATCCCCTCGTTATACGGAATATCCTTCCATTTCCCGCCGGGCGCGGCCTTGACGTCCTTGACGGTCTCGAACAGCGGCGTGATGCGCGCCGTAACGACGTACTGCGTCCCGCCCTGAGCCCATGCGGGGCAATCGCAGAACGAGAGCGCCGCGCACAGGACACAAGCAAAAATCCCCAACCACTTCATCCTCAATTCGAATCACCTCATTCGTCCTCCGCGCTCCTCCCGGTGCATGGAGACGGAGCGCTTCGAGTATAACAGCCTTCCCCAATACTATACCGCAGGAACGTATTCCGTAAACCCACCTCCAAGGGAACCGACAGGGTGGTCTTTTCCACCGCTTTCATCGCCCCCTGTTATTGACATATGACGAAAAAGAGGTATCTTAATAAATGGCATATGCCGGATAAGGGTCAAGAAAATGATCGAGGAGGGATAACGATGGAAGAACGGATGGAAGAGCGGGCGGAAAAACGGATCGGAGAGCAGAGGAAGCGTCACGGCTGCTGCCATGGGCACGGCGGGTCGGACTGCGGCAAGGGCAGCGAAGGCAAAGGGCACTGCCACGGGAAGGGGAAGGGGAAGGGAAACGGAGGCGGCTGCGGGCACGATCACGGCGCGGGAGAGGAAGACAAGGGCAGCTGTTCCCGGGAGGGCAAAGCCGCGGCCTCCCTCGCGGCGGAAGCCTGAGGCGTTCGAGGCCCAGCCGATGCCCCGGCCGACGAAACGGCGGGATGTCTTTGCAATGCCCTGTTGCTCCCGCTTCGCCCCGGCGTCCGGGGAACGGGAGTGCGCCGCGGGCGACCCCGTGGTCCTGTCGGTGGACGAGTACGAGTCCCTTCGCCTCATCGACCTGGAGGGGCTGAGCCAGGAGGAGTGCGCCGGACGTATGCAGGTCGCCCGAACGACGGTCCAGGCCATCTACGACCGTGCCCGCGCCAAGGTCGCAGATTTTCTGGTCAACGCCAGGGAGCTCCGGATCGAGGGCGGGACCTACCGCATCTGCGGGGCGCGTGGCCCGGGCGGAGCGGAGCGTCACGGGCACGGCTGCTGCCGGCACGGAAAGGATTCCGGCCCCCGGTAGGGCCACGGCACATCACGGGGAAAAACCGCAGGGATCAAGCCCGCCGGCGGAGCCGGTGGGCTGCACCGCCCCCGTGAGGGCCCCCTGCCGGCAGCCCCGACGGCCCCTGAAGGCACGCGCCGCCGTCTCCGGCCGTCCTCAGTTTTATCCCAGTGCTGCGGCCGTGCCGGATCGTCATGCCGTCATTCGATCAGCCGGCCGCCTTTCGAACCCCTGGAGGGAGCGTTCAGCCGCCAGCCCTTTTCACGGTCGTACCGAACATAGCCGCTATTCCACGCCCAGCCCAGGATCGTCCGGCGCATCTCCTCCATACGCGCCCGGTCGCACAGGTCCGGGTCCCTGCCCTCACGCAATGCACGGGACAGAGTTCGATAATGTTTCATCCATTCCCTGCAGACGCCGTACGCGAGAAAGCAGGGCAGAAGCATAACAACCAGCCATGCGGAAGTATGCACAACCAGGTCTATCTCATCGTATACATAACGAGGAAAACCCTCGTTCCAGAAGCCGGCAAAAATCATGGCATCCCTGCCAATGAAAAGAATGGACAAGACAACGATGGCAAAACACCAGACCATGGACTTAAAATAGTAGGCAATGG
>NZ_CAUUGJ010000087.1:0-9976 GCF_963544685.1 uncultured Fretibacterium sp.
ACTCGACTAGTCGTCGGCAGCGTCAGATGTGTATAAGAGACAGGGGTTGGGGTTGGGCTGCGGCGCGGGGTTCTCCGGGGCCTTGACGTCCTCGAAGACCTCGAGCAGGATCGTGAACTTGTCGTCGTCCAGGTGGACCCTGGCGCTTGCGTTCTCCGAGGCGGCATTGCCCGGGACGATGTCCTTCGAGGAGTTCAGCCAGGAAACCCGGATCTTCGCAAAGTCCTCTCCCGTCGCCTTGTCCTTGGCGCGCAGCTTCTTCCATTCCTTCGCCTCGACGGAGCCGATCAGGGGGATCCAGCCCTTCTTGAGCGTCCTGGCGGCGAGCTGCGCAGGGTCCAGCTGGATGGTCAGCCGGGGACCATCGCCGTTCAGGTAGTAATAGTCTATAGTCTTGGCCTTGAAGATGGGGTCCCTGCCCGCCGCCTCGGCGCGGGTACCGGCGACGTCGCCGTCGTTGGGAACGACCCCGATGCGGCTGTATTTCCCCAGGCTCAGATTCACGTTCTTCGAGAGGTCCCTGGCGCCCTTGCCCAGAGAAAATGTTCTGACCAGTTCCCTTGCTCCTGCCCCTATGTTGATATTGGCGAGGGGCTCGTTTCCCGAGGCCGTCTTCTCCGGAAGACCGCTCAGTCGCAGTTCTCCGTTACGAACCTGTATATTTAACGGGTTCGTCCAGCTGAACCTCCCGCCCTCTCCGCCGAATTCCACCGTTCCGCTCCAGTCCTGGCTGGCGCTGGGGCTGGTCGGATTGATCATAAAAGTGCCCGACATGATTTTGCCGTTTGGCATCTTTTTGAGCATATTGATGGCAATGTCCCTGAAGGACAATACCTGCCCCCGCTCGGCCGCCAGCATGCCGCCGTACTTGACCTCGGTCTTGCCGGCGACCTCCAGGGACTTCGAGGCCAGCAGAGTAGCCCCACCTCCCGTCTCGAAGCCATCCTCTTCCTTGATGGCTCCAATCATCATCTTGCCTCCACCGATGGAGCCGGCGCCCGCAAGTCCCAGGACCCCGTTGGCCACCAGGGTCTCGCCCTCGGCGAAGATTTTGTTGTCGGGGTTGTTCAGGAACAGAGTGGAGTTTCTCCCCGAGTTCAACTGCGAGTCGTTTTCATTTTGAAAGGTGAACCCTTTGGGATGGCGTTTCCCAGGCCGGGAATCGAGCACCAGATGAAACTGGCCCTTCAGCAGCCCGTCCACGTGCGAGTCGTTTCCGTCGAGGGTCACCACGACATGGGGGTAATGGAGTTGTCCGCCCACGGCGTAGGACTTCGCCTCGAACGTGGAGCCGGCCTCGGTGTTCAGCTGGCTGAAGATCTGGCTGCGGTCCACGGCGACGCTGGCGCCCTTCCTGATCCAGAGGGGGTTGTAGAAGTGGTAGAACACGTAATTGCTCTCCGTGTGAAGCGCCTTCTCCCTCAGAAGTCCCCGGCTGAAGGGCTCGGTGTCCGCCAGGGACCCGCTGCCCTGGAAGGATGTCCAGACCCTTCCCAGGGAGCCGCGGAAGTGGTCGCCGGGGACTTTGGCCTCTCCGCCGCGGACGACTAGGCTGCCCTCCTGCACGTCCGTGCCGCCCAAATGATGCGCCCCGTCCAGTGCCCTGGCCTCGAGGCCCTTGTCCCCGGCGGCCGCGAGGTTGGGCGTCCGCACGTCGGAATCTATCGTCAGGGTCCCCTTGCCCGTCTTGACCAGTCGGACAAATCCCTTGCCCGACGGGGAACCATCGAAGTCGTTGTCGAACGCCTCGATCTTCGCCAACTCGTCCCCCATGGCCATGGCCCTGGGCAGCTTGACCTGCCTTTGTCCCAAGCCATGTCGAAGGATCAGCTGCTGCTGGTCGGGGGTGTCGATGATGCCGTACGTGAGGCGGTCGTGCCCCGCGTCCTCGCTTTCGACGAACAGCAGCAGGGGCTGTGCTGCGGCTCCTGCGGAACCCAGGGTCAAGGAGAAGGGGCCGTCGGTTGCGAGGGTGGGGGCATTCGTCGAGTACGGTGCGCTCAGAATGCCGACCCACCTCTGCCCAAGGGCGTCGTTGGCTGCGCTCAGCACGCCGCCGCGGATCAGCGTCCCCCCGCTGTAATGGGTCCTGTACTCCTCCTCCGAGGGGTTGTCCCCGTTCGACCCTCTGACGACAACCTTCCTGCCGGCGTCGGAGCTCACGAGGAGCTGGAAGTTTCCGTTCCCCGTGTCGCCGTTGATCGACTTTTGGGCCCCAGGGGCCACGACCAGGGAACTGCTGTCCGCAGCCGTAAGCTGGAGCACCCGTGCCTTGCCGGACTCGCCCTTGACGGCCCCCTCGAAACGTCCTCCTCCTCGGATGGCGTTGAAGGCGCCGCCGTCGTCCGTGGGCGTCAGGGCAAAATCGGCGCCGTTCGTCGTCCCCGCAGGGACCTCCAGAATGTTTGCCGCGGCCCAGGCGGTCCCGACCGCCAGCGCGCCCGTCAGCGCCAGCAAACCCAACTTCTTCCACTTCCCTCTCAAAACCATGTCCCTCCTTATAAGATTGGAACTCCTTCGCTGTTGAGACATAAAAATTTGTTTCGACAAACAAAACGTGATTCTAACTCGTTACCCTGATGCTTTCAAGCAAAGAAATTTTTTCCGTTTCAACAAACTCTGACAGTTCCGGCGCCGTCATGACATGAATCCGCCGCGACCGCTGCCGCTCCGCATCCGAGGCGTTTTCGTGCGGAAAAGGGGGCGAAGCTGGCCCGTTGGGGCCTAAATATGGTATAAATACCTCTATAGGGAGGCGTCGGGCCGCTGTGCGCAGTCGAGCCGCGCCGCCGGAGGCAGCCGCCTCCCGTGGCATCCCGAAGTCCGCGACGCAAGCGTCGTTTGCAAGGAGAAGACCTTGGACAAAACACTCGAAAAGCTCACCAAGCTCACGGGAAACACCCCCTGCCGCCCACGGGCCGCAGAAAACGGAAAGGTCAGCGTCAGGAGGGTCTTTCATCATATGGAATGCCGCTACCTCTCGCAGGAGGCGCGGTCGATGGCCTCATGCCTCATGGACTCGCAGTCCGTGCCCCCCGAGGTGACAGAACGGGCCATTCAGCAGGCCCTGGTCTTGGGGGTCATGAGCGGGACCGCCATCGACGTATCGACCTTCGAATCGCTCTTCGACGCCGTCGTCCTGGACCCGAAGTTCAGGATCCCCTTCGTCGTCCCCGTCTCCCTGCCCCCCTCGGGCGCCTGGGTCTGCTGACGATGTGCGCCGCAAAACGCTCCGTTCCGCCCGAGGCCGAGGCGGCCGAGCCCGGCCAGAAGAAGGCCCCGGCCAGGCGGGGGACCGGGGCCTCCGGAACGGGAACCAGAAGGGCGGCGGCCAAAGCCTCCATAGAAGCCGAGGCCCCTGCGAAAAAGGCCAAGACCCCGACAAAAAAAGCTGCTGTCTCCGCAAAAAAGACCGAGGCCCCCGCACGAAAAGCCGGGACGTCCGCGAAGACCGGAGAGGGGACCGGAAAAACGAGGGCCGCGGCGCCCGCCAGGCGGACGCGCACGAGGGCGTCCGCGTCCAAGGGGACGTCGGGGGCCTCAGGGGCCTCGGGAAAGACCCTCGTCATCGTGGAGTCCCCGTCCAAGGCCAAGACGCTCATGGGGATCCTGGGCAGCAAGTACGTCGTCCGGTCGAGCGTCGGACACATCCGCGACCTGCCGCGCAGCCGCATGGCCATCGATATCGAGCACGACTTCGCCCCGGAGTACATCCTGGTCAAGGGCAAGGCCGCGATCAAGAACGAGCTCACGGCAATGGCCCGGTCCGCGTCGAACGTCCTTCTGGCCTCCGACCCCGACCGCGAGGGCGAGGCCATCGCGTGGCACCTGGCCGAGCTGCTGGGCCTGGACCTCTCGGAGAAATGCCGCGTCCGCTTCTACGAGATCACGGCGAACGCCGTGCGCAGCGCCGTGCAGAACCCGGACGTCGTGGACCTGAACAAGGTGGACGCCCAGCAGGCGCGGCGCATCCTGGACCGTCTGGTGGGCTACACGCTCAGCCCCCTGCTCTGGAACAAGATCCGCTACGGGCTCTCCGCGGGCCGCGTGCAGTCCGTCGCGCTCGACCTGATCTGCGAGCGGGAGCGGGAGATCGCGCGCTTCGTCCCCGAGGAGTACTGGTCCGTGACGGTCAGGGCATCGGCCTCGGGGGGCCGTTCCTACGAGATGAAGGTGGACCGGTGGGAGGGAAAGTCCCTGTGGAAGAACGGGATGCCGCTCCTGATCAAGGACCGGGCCACGGCCGACGCCATCCTGAGCGAGGTCGAGGGGCATCCCATCCGCGTCTCGGAGTTTCGCCTGCGTGAGGGCAAGCGCAACCCGCCGCCCCCCTTTCGCACCAGCACGCTCCAGCAGGAGGCGGCCCGGCGTCTGAGCATGGCCCCGAAGCGCACCATGCGCGTCGCCCAGGAGCTCTACGAGGGGCTGAACCTGCCCGGACGCGGGCACGTCGGCATGATCACCTACATGCGCACCGACAGCCTGCGCCTCTCGGAGGAGGCGGTCGAGGCGTGCCGCGCCTATATCGCCGGGAACTACGACGCCCCGTACCTGCCCAGGGCCCCCCGCGCCTACGCCGCGCCGGGCCGCAGCCAGGACGCGCACGAGGCCGTGCGCCCCACGGACGTCTCCCTCACCCCCGATTCCCTCGGGGACATCCTGACGCCCGATCAGCTTCGGCTCTACGACATGATCTGGCGCCGCTTCGTCGCCTGTCAGATGGAGAGCGCGGTCGTGGCCAACTCCACGCTCCTGGCGGACGCCGGGCGCGCGGGGATGCGGCAGCTGGGCGAGAGCCTGATCTTCGAGGGCTGGAGCGCCGTCTGGCCGCTCGACCTCAAGGGGAACCGCATGGACAGGGCGGAGGAGGGCGAGCCCCTCGACTTCGTGAGCGCGGAGAAGGAGCAGAAGTTCACCCGCCCGCCCGCGCGCTACTCCGAGGCCACCCTGATCAAGACGCTGGAGGAGGACGGGGTGGGCCGTCCCTCCACCTACGCGACGATCGTCGACACGCTCTTCGGACGCGGCTACGTGGAGAAGAACGAGGAGAAGCGGCTTTTCCCCACGTCGCTCGGCATGACGGTGGACGAGTTTCTCAAGCGGTACTTCGACCGCGAGGACCTCTCCTCCATCGTCGACGCCGGGTTCACTGCGCAGATGGAGAAGGAGCTGGACGAGGTCGAGGAGGCCAAGCGCCGCTGGCTGGATGTGGTGCGCGAGTTCTGGACCGAGTTCTCCAGGACGGTGGAGGAGGCGCGCGGGGCCGACAGGGTGCCCCTGCCGGAGCCCGAGCCGATCGGCGAGGACTGCCCCGAGTGCGGCAGGGCGCTGGTGAAGAAGCGCGGCCGCTTCGGCGAGTTCATCGCCTGCACCGGATACCCGGAGTGCCGCTACACGCGCGCCATTCTGTCCACCATCGGCGTGAAGTGCCCCAAGTGCGGGGAGGAAAACGGCGGGGAGATCGTGAAGCGCCGCAGCAAGAAGGGCAAGACCTTCTACAGCTGCTCCCGCTACCCGGACTGCGATTACATCTCCTGGAACCCGCCCACGGGCGAGAAGTGCCCGGAGTGCGGCGCGGAGCTTTTCAAGCGCGGCAAGACGCGCTTCTGTCAGGCGTGCGGTTATAAGGAACAGGATCAGGCCCCGTCCGATGATTGATCAGGCCCCCGAGCGGTCCGAACAGCTCGCCGGTGTCCACCGCGCGCCCCTCTGCAGCGTCGTCGGGGGAGGGCTGGCGGGCTGCGAGGCCGCCTGGCAGCTGGCGGAGCGGGGCGTCCCGGTCCGCCTGTTCGAGATGCGGCCCCTCGTCATGTCCCCCGCCCACGCGACCGACCGGCTCGCGGAGGTGGTGTGCAGCAACTCCTTCGGCGCGGAGGGGGAGACGGCCGCCGCGGGCATCCTGAAGGCGGAGCTCGCGATCCTCCGATCCCTCGTTCTGGAGTGCGCGCACGCCTCCCGTGTCCCGGCGGGCGGGGCCCTGGCGGTGGACCGGGAGCGTTTCTCCGGCCTCGTCACGGAGCGCATCCTGGGGCATCCCAACATCGCCCTTGTACGGGAGGAGGTGCGCACGATCCCCGCGGGGCCTGCGGTCCTCGCCACCGGGCCCCTGACGGCGGAGCCGCTGGCCGGCGCCCTGCGCGAGGCGCTGGGGCACGAATACGTGGCGTTCTTCGACGCGGTGGCCCCCATCGTGACGCGCGAGTCCGTCGATATGGAGAAGGCCTACGTCGCCGGACGCTACGGGCGCGGGGACGACTACATCAACTGCCCCATGACGCGGGAGGAGTACGCGGCGTTCCTGGAGGCGCTTCTGGCCGCGGAGCGTGCCCTGCCCCACGACTTCGAGAGGGGAATGTACTTCGAGGGCTGCATGCCCGTCGAGGCCATCGCCGACCGCGGGCCCGACACGCTGCGGTTCGGCCCCATGAAGCCCGTGGGTCTCCCCGACCCGCGGACCGGGCGGGAGCCCTGGGCGGTGGTGCAGCTGCGCCGGGACAACGCCCTGGGGACGCTCTACAACCTCGTGGGGTTCCAGACGGGGCTCAAGTGGAGCGAGCAGCGGCGCGTGTTCTCGATGATCCCCGGCCTGGAGCGCGCGGAGTTCGTCCGATTCGGCGTGATGCACCGCAACACGTCGGTCAACGCCCCTGCGGTGCTGGACGCGCACCTGCGCCCCCTGCCCCTGGGGCGCGGCGACCTGTTCCTGGCGGGGCAGATCACGGGTGTGGAGGGCTACATGGAGAGCACGGCGATGGGCTTGGTTGCGGGGGTGAACGCCGCCCGGCTCCTGAAGGGGCTTTCCATGCCGGAGTGGCCCGCGGAGACGGCCGTGGGCTCGCTGCTGCGCTATCTGCGCACGGCCGACCCGAGGCATTTCCAGCCGATGAACACGAATCTGGGGATCTTTCCCTCCCTTACGGAGCGGATTCGAAACAAGCGCGAGCGCGCCGCTGCCTTTTACGCCCGGGCCGTCGCCGCGGCGGAGGCGTTTTGGGAGGGACTGGGGCCGGGATAACGGACCGAAGGGTCGCCGGAGGTCAGTATCTTCTTGATGCGTCCCATCCATGCGGGACGGGGTACGGCGGTTTTCCGGGGTCCCGCTGCGCTCCGGGCCGGGCGAACCTCAGGCGCATTTGATACCAGATCGCCCCGCCGTGCTCCGAGCTCGAGATCCCCTCGTTCTCAAAACCAAATTTCGCGTAGTAGTGCAGCAGGGGCTCCTTGCAGGTCAGGACCAGCCCCTCCCGGCCCTGGCGTTCGGCGTCCGAGACGACCCTCCTCAGGACCCGCTCGGCGCATCCCCGCCTGCGGTACTCGGGGATCGTGTTCACCCCGAAGATCATCTGCCACCTTCCGCCCTCGTCGTGCAGGGAGGCGTCCGCGTACATCCCGTCGCGAAGGTCGGGCTCGTCGCTGACCATCCCGTTCACGAAGCCGACCAGCCGGTCCCCGTCGAACAAGAGCCAGAAGTGATCGGGATAGACCGACAGCCTTTCCCGAAGAGCCTCCTCCGTCGCCGCTTCCCCCTGCGGAAAGCATTTTGCCTCGACGGCTGCGACCGCCTTCAAATCGTCCGGCGTGGCGTTCCTGATCTCCATGAGACGCATCCCCTCCTTGGTCCCCGCCGAAGAAACGCGGGGAAACACCGTCGCTTGGCCTCATTATAACAACCGGCGGACGGAGCCGGTCCGAGTCCCGCGCGGTCCGCCGCAAGGCGTCGCCCATCCCGTTCTGCCGGGCCCCACCCTGAATTTGTTATACGGAGCTGCGCGGGGTTTCATGTGCCGTCTCGTGGTATCTATGCCGGGGAGGGGGACGGACATCGTGGTATTGGAGAACAAATTGGGAATAACGGACTCCTCCGAGCTCGCGAGGGAGGAGGAGAGGCTCAGCAAGAAAAAGGCCGTCGAACTGTTCGAGAGCGGCTGCCTGGACTCGTTGGAGGCGGGAACCTATGCCGCGCTCGCGGAGATTCATCGCCGCCTGTTCGATGAGGTCTACGATTTTGCGGGCAGAATGCGTCGGGTCAACATCGCAAAGGGCAATTCGCTTTGTGCCGTCGATGTATCTCGAGGCTGCGCTGCGGAGCATCGATCACAGCTATCGCTACGAGGGGTACTCCGCCTTCCGGGCGTAGGACCTGCATATAGAAGGTAAGAAGATAGAGCAGAGCCCATTCCATTCACAGAGCCGGTAAAAGGACGAGCGATCGGCACGCTTCGAAGGTCGGCCCCTTCCCCATTCGATGCCTCCCGGTGTTCCGCTCCCCAACCCCAAAGCCGAGGCATGTCCGCGCAAAACCGCGTGGCGCTAGAGGCTGAAATACGATAAAATTCTGAGGACGTTTAAGTCAGGTTGGCCTATGGCGCTTTTGTCCGTTTGTCCTTAACATGAAAAAAGGATCTGCGGGCAGAAGTCTTTTGCTTTTTGTTTTTCGAATCCTTGACCAGGACGGTCGAAAGGTTGTGTTCCGTTTGGTGACACCCCGTTCCAATCCGGTCTCCGGAAGAACTGCCGGCGCTGCGTTGAACGCGCCCGTGCCCCTCGTGCCCCCGGCGCTGCTGATCCCCCTGTGGTTCGCCGCTCTGGCGCTCCCGAACCTGGTCTTCTCCGGCGTGTCCTTTTACGACACCCTGCACATCATGAAGTGGACGGTCACGGGCGCTCCCATCGCCATCGCGCTCCTCGTCGCGGGGGCGCGGCTGGTCCTGTACGGGCGGGACCGGATCCGCTTCGAGGTCGACCTCTTCGGCGCCCTTTGGGCTTTGCTCCTGCTCTACTGCGTCGCGCAGCCCGCATGGGTCCGCATCTCCTCCTTCACGACGCTCGTGCACGAGCTGGTCTGCTTTGCGGCGGTCTGGGCCTTCTACGTCCTCTCGATGGCCTCCTTTCCCAACCGGGCGATACGGCCGCTCCTCTGGCTGGCCAACATCAATGCGGCACTCAACGTCCTGTTTGCCGAGCTCCAGATCCGGAACATCAACGACCTTGCTTTCCTGAGGGACATCCCGGTCCTCGGAGGGCTGTCCGGACTCGGCTCCCTGATCCTGCCGACGCCCTACAACTACATCGGCAATACGGCCCAGCAGAACATGTTCGGGCTGTGGATGGCGATCTGCGTCATGAGCTCGGTCTACCTCTACATCGCCTACGCGTCGACGCCGGACGGAAAACGGCGGCATCCCGCCGTGACCGCCCTCAACCTCCTGCTGATGGCGGTGAACATCTGGGGACTCTGGAACAGCACCAGCCGGTCGGGGATCCTCTCCCTCTTCGTGGGGCTGGCCGTTCTGGGGCTGGTCGTCGTGGTCCACTTCGGCAGGGATTACGCCAGGCGCCTGGGGACGGTGGTCCTGCTCTTCGCCGCGGTCCTCGGGGGGGCGATGCTCATGAACCGGGAGCGCGCCGCCGAGCTGGTGGCCAAGACGGTGGACATGGTGCAGGACGCCGGGACGGTCGGAGGGCGAAGCGGAATCTGGACGACCTCCTGGACGATGTTCAAACAGCATCCCCAGGGCGTCGGGGTGGGGCAGTTCAAGTGGCACTACCTCGAAGCTCAGCGCGAGGCGTTCAAGACCCACGACTACCCCTGGCAGTACACGCACTGGGCCCACAACGAGTTCCTGCAGTGGTTCTGTGAGGCGGGCGTCGCAGGAGGCGCCGTGCTCCTCCTGATGTTCGGGCTGTGGTTCTTCACCTTCTTCGGCAAGGTGTTCAATCGGCGTGTTTGGTTTTCTATCCTGTCCCTGCTTGGGCTATGTATCGTTCTCTTTTTCTCCAGAACCCTCGGTTGGGGAACGCGCTTTCTGATCGTAATCTGCTATACGTGTCTTGAAGCCGCCATACGTATATGTATACGTAAAAAGTTCTTCCGGGGATCTCTCGCGCAAAATACTCCTTGTAACGCCCCCCTCCCCTCGGAGGGTGTCAGCCCTGTCTCTTATACACATCTCCGAGCCCACGAGACGGAGCTACA
>NZ_CAUUGJ010000088.1:0-9638 GCF_963544685.1 uncultured Fretibacterium sp.
GGGGAGTATTCTGGCAATTTTGGACGAGGCTGGCTTTCGTTATCGGCTCGTTCCCGTGGGAGGCTCTGCGGCAGCTCCTTTCGAGCATCAAGGCTTCCCCTGGCAGGTCAATATTTTCGCGGTCAACGAGGGCCTTTAGGGACATGTTTATAGCTGCATCGAGTGTGGAGGCGGGTGAGTCATGAGGATCGTTTCCCGGCTGTTGAGAAAATTGGGGGCTTGTTTTCACACCCCGCCCCCGGTCTCCTTCGAGGAGAGACGTCTACAGCCGGTCAGCCGTCTCTTCGGCTTCGACCGGGGAATGCCGCTGGACCGTTATTACATCGAAAAATTTTTGCAGGAACATTCCTCCTGCATCACGGGAGAGGTCCTGGAGGTGGCCGACGACGGCTATACGCGAAAGTTCGGACATAACGTCGTTCCGCATGTTCTGCACGTCGATTCCTCGTCGAGGGGGGCGACGATCACGGGAGATCTCTCGAAACCGGAGACACTCCCCGAGGGGATTGCGGGTTGTTTCATCTGCACGCAGACGTTCAATTTTATCTACGATCTGGAACGGGCGGTGCAGGGAGCGCACAGGCTTTTATGGGGGGGGGGGTATTGCTGGCGACGGTGAGCGGCATATCCCAGGTCAGCCGTTACGACATGGACCGCTGGGGGGACTATTGGCGTTTTACGGTTTTGTCGGCCCAAAAACTGTTTACGGGGCATTTTCGTGAGGTGGCCGTCAAGGGCTATGGAAATGTCTTTGTTGCCAAGGCGTTTTTGGATGGGCTCTCCGTGGAGGATGTGAACGATACGGGCCTGCTGGATTTTTACGACGAGGACTATACGATCACGATAGGGGTTTTTGCGAGAAAATGAAGGATGCTATTCGACGGTGGATTCTAACGGGGCTTTCATGTCCTGCGGCAGCCTGCGTCCTGCGCCGTCTTTTGAGGGACGGCGTCTTTTGCGTCATGCTGCACCGGATAGGAGAAAAGGATCCGACGCGGCTGCCTCCGAACGAGGACATGAAGGTCTCCACTTCCTTCCTGGAGCGCTTCATTGTCGATGCCAAACGCAAAGGCTTCTCTTTCCTTTCCGTCTCACAGCTGCACGCCGCTCTGACGGGAGAGGGGCCCTGGCCCTCCCGTTCCCTTGTCCTCGCTTTGGATGACGGGTATCGGGACAATCTGACCGAGGGGTTGCCCCTGTTCGAGAGGCATGGCGTTCCCTTTACGATCTACCTGAGCACCGCCTTTATCGGCGGTTCCTGCGTGCCCTGGTGGTATGGCCTGGAGGGGCTGCTTACCTCGCGGCCTGCACTCCTCTGGGAGGGGAGGACCTGGGGTGTAAGGAGCGTCTCGGAGAAGAGTCGCCTCTTCATGCAAATTCGAGGACAGGCTCTGCTGGCCGACCAGGGGAGCGAGGCTTATGTCTCGGATCTTTACAAAGACAACGATTATGATTGCAGAAGTGCTGAGGGGCTTTTTCTGACGTGGGACGAGGTTCGGGCATTGCGGTCTCACCCTCTGGCCGAGCTGGGAAATCACGGGCACCGCCACCTGAACCTGCAAATGTTTTCTCGCGAGGCTGTCTGCAGGGAGTTCTCCTTGGCCAAGGAGGAGATAGCTCGGCAGACCGGGTGCGTTCCCGTACATTACGCTTACGCCTACGGTCTCTTCAGCGATGAGGCGCTTTCCGTCGTTCGCGAGATGGGCGCCCTTACCTGTATGACGACGGCTCCGGGGTGCGTGTCGAGGGGCGATAGGGAAAAACTTTGGGCTCTGCCGCGCTTCATGCTGTACGAGGGGATGTCGGTTGACGATTTGCTGGCTCAGTCGGCCTACGTTTCCCTGAGGAGGAGCCTCAGGGGATGAAAGGAGGACGGATAGCCGTTGTCCTTGCCTCTTTGGGGCCGGGGGGGGCCGAACGGATTATGGTTCGCCTCGCCGGACTTCTGGAACGGCAGGGATTTGCTGTCGACATCGTCGTTCCGGCGCCCCAGTCGGATGCCATGAAGGCCGGAGTCCCCGAGGGGGTGTCCTTGGTGGAACTCGATGGAGGACATTATTTCGAGTCGCTCCGTCTTTTCCACAGGATTTTCAAGACGAAAAATATCTTGATGCTTCCGTGGGCGTTTGTGGTCTTTTTCTGGAAGCTCTTCGCCTCGACGAGGAGTCTGACGCGTTATATCAGGCGTCGCAGACCAGGCCTCCTCCTGACGGCCCATTACAACGCCATGACGCTGGCGGCAAATTTCCTTGCCGGCAAGCCATCCCGGGTTGTCGTGACGGAGCACACGCTGCTTTCGGAGCACCTGAGGCGTCAGGTTGCTCCCGTCCGCGTTTGCTTTTCCACGATGTGCCGCCTTTTTTATCCTAAAGCCGATCGCGTCGTCGGGGTCTCCTCCGCCGTCGCCGCTGACTTGACCGCCCATTTTCGCGTCCCCGCGGACCGGGTTGGGCACATCTATAATCCCGTGGTGGGAAGCGCCCTGAAAAGGAAGGCGGAAGAGGCTTGCGTTCACCCGTGGCTGGCGGACAAAACGATCCCTACCTTGATTTCCGTCGCGCGCCTGAGCCCCGAAAAGGATTTCGACACCCTGCTGGAGGCATTTTCCCTGTTGAGGCGGGCGATGTCGGTTCGATTGCTCGTCCTTGGAGATGGTCCGGACCGAGGCCGCCTCGAACGCAGAGCTATGGATCTGAAGATCGATGCGGACATCGACTGGATGGGGATGGTTGCCAACCCACTTCCGTTTGTGAGGGATGCCGACGCCCTGGTGTTGTCGACCTTCTACGAGGGGCTTCCGACGGTCCTGATCGAGGCGCTGTACGTCGGGACGACCCCGGTGGCGACGGATGCTCCGGGGGGGATTCGTGAGATTTTGGAGGATGGCAGGTATGGCTACATAGTCCCGATGCAGGATGCCCCCGCCCTCTCCGAGGGAATGCTGAAGGCCCTGCACCAGCCGATGCCGAAGAGGGTGCTGCAGGAGCGCGCCGAAGCTTTCTCCGAGAAACAGGCCGTTGACGCCTACATGGATCTTTTTCAAAAGATGGGGTTCTCTGTTTGAGTACGTCTGTTATCATGTTGTGGAGTAGTCCTTTGGAACGGATATCGCATGAAACAAGGAGGAAAAAGTTGGAATGATCCGTCGTTTATACGCTGATAATTTTCTTTGCCTAGTCAATTTTGAGGCTCAATTCGAGGCGATGAACCTCCTTATGGGAGCTAACGGTTGCGGAAAGTCGACGATTTTTGAGCTGCTGAGCAGGATTCAGCGCTTGCTGGCAGCTGGTGCGAAAATTACGGAGGTCTTTCCTCCAGAGGATCTCACTCGATGGGTCCAGTTGGACACTCAGAACTTTGAGATGGATGTAGAAGGAAAGGAGGGGCTGTATACCTATAAACTGAGAATTGAGCATACGAAGGACCGCAAGAAGGAACGTATTGAGCGGGAGGAACTGCTTTTTGACGGAAAACCGCTCTTCCTCTACGAGGAGGGGGAGGCCCATCTCTACCATGATGATCACGAACCTGGCCCAGTCTATCCCTTTGACTGGAGCTTATCCTCTTTGTCGATCATTTCTCCCAGGCAGGACAACACAAAATTGACCTGGTTCAAGGATTGGCTGGAACAATTGGTGATTTTGCGGCCACAGTCTCAATCCATGGCAGCGCTCTCCGATGAGGAGGCAGATCATTTGGATAGAGAGGGAAGTAACTTTGCCTCTTGGTATCGTTTCCTTTCTCAGGAGCATCAGGATAAAATTTTTTCTTTAAGGGAAAAATTGAAGGATGTGATTCCGGGGTTCCACGCTTTTAAGCTGGAGCAAGAGGGGAAGGCACGTATTTTAAAGGTAGGGTTCACCTCCGACGATGAGGAGAAGAAAAATTCTCCTCTGTATTTTGATTTTGATCATCTTTCAGACGGACAGCGTATTCTTTTTGTCCTCTACACCCTTTTGTGCGATGCGGAGGGAGAGCGACGTACTCTTCTCCTGGACGAGCCTGGGAATTATCTGAGTCTCGACGAGATACAACCTTGGCTTGTGGAGCTCAGCGATATCTGTGGAGAGGGTACGGTACAGGCAATTCTGATCAGTCACAACCCTGAGCTGATCGATTATCTTGGGGGAGCTTACGGATTATGGATGGAGCGGGAACCCCTAGGTCCGTCCAGGATAAAAAAACTTTCACTGAAACTGGAGAATGAGCAAAAATCAGAGGGGACGTCGGAGCGGGCACTCAAGTTGTCTGAGCTTGTTTCCAGAGGCTGGCTGGAATGATAAAACGTCGGGTAAGGGTAGTGTTTCTCTGTGAGGATAAGCAGCAGGAGTATTTTCTCAGGCATCTTTTTGTAGAAATGGGCTGGCCGAAGAGGGAGTTGCATTTTGAAACGAGCCCTTCTGGGAAGGGCGATGCATCCAAGTGGGTCATTCAGAACTTCCCCACGCAGCTCCAAGCATACAGACAGCGTAAAAACAAGGCAGTTTCGGCCCTTGTGGTGATGGTGGATGCGGACACCCGGTCCGTTGACTACAGGATCAAAGAACTTGAGGCATCGTGTGAACGAGGTATTTCTTTTAGAGGCCCAGAGGAGGCTGTCGCCATTGCCGTTCCCAAACGTAATATCGAGACTTGGATCGCCTTTTTAAAGGGAAATAATGTTGACGAAACGCAAAATTACAAGCCGCAGGGAAATAAAGAGGAGAGTGAATGTCGTCCTTTTGTTTCCAATCTTGCGGGGTACTGTAAAAAACAGGCGTTGCCAACCAATGCTCCCGCTTCTCTCCATGCTGCCTGTAAGGAATATCGCGATCGTATCGTTCCCATGTTAAAGAATTGAGGAACTCAACAAGCTCCTAGCGCGTAGGCGTTGTAGAGCGGGGTACCTGAGAAAATCCTAAAAGGAGGACTTCTGGAGTCCTATGGTTAAATGCTTTCCCTCCTTCTCCATCGTCACCGTCTGTCTCAACGCTGCCGGGACGGTCGAGCAGGCCCTGGACAGCGTTCTCTCTCAGACCTGCCCTCCGTTCGAGTACATCGCCATCGATGGCGGTTCGACGGATGGCACCCGGGCGATCCTTGAGCGCTATCGACCGCGGCTGACCCATGTCGTCCTCGAGCCGGATGAGGGCATCTACGACGCCTTCAACAAGGGGGTGGCCCGTGCCACGGGGGATGTCGTCGGTATTCTCAACGCGGACGACCTCTACGCGCCCTGGGCCCTGGAGACGGTGGCGGAGGCATATCGGAAAAGCCCCGATACCGGTGTGTTTTATGGCAAGCTGGCCGTGGTGGACGAGGCGCGCCGCCGCTGGACGGTCTACCCGGTGGGCGACCACCGCCTCCTTACCGGTCGTATGAGCATCGCCCACCCCGCGACCTTCGTCGCGGTGCGGATGTACGAACGATACGGACTCTTCGATCCCTCCTGCCGGGTCTCGGGGGACTGGGAGTTCATTCTCCGTCTTTTCCGGGCCGGGGAGCGTTTCTGTGCCATTGATCGTGTGCTGACGGCCTTCCGCAACTCGGGGATATCGTCGGCCTACACGCCGCGCCTTCTGGCGGAGAACCGGCGGATTTATAAAAGCATCCTGCCCCGTTGCCCGGCATGGAGGGCCATTCTCAAAATGCACCTGAAGCACTGGGGCAGGGGGTTGATCAATGCGCTGGGGCTGGCGGAGGCTTATGCCCGCTATCGTGACGGACGGCTTTTGAACGCCGAGCGAACGGGGGCGTTCGACGGCGATTTCGAGGAGCTCTGGAGGCTCCTGTCCCGACAGGATGACGGGAGCCTCTGAGCCATGGATGAGGCAAATCCGGATGAATCAAATCCCTTCGGAATCGGGATTCGTCGTACTGCGCCCGTCGGAGGAGACGTGCAGGGTCATATCGACGGTGGTCCCGCTTCGGATGTAGGGCAGGATCCTGACGTAGGAGGGATGGATGCCGGGCAGGGTCAGGCTTTCGTCCAGGCCGGCCCAGAAGAGCGGTCCCTCGTCGCTCTCCCGAAGCTCCCCGCTGAAATCATGACAGACGAAGTAGTACGATACGTACTCCCGGTCCTCGCCGTCCCGGAATACGTGCAGGATCCCCGCGAAGGTCAGTTCTCCGACGGTATAGCCCGTCTCCTCCAGCATCTCGCGCGCGCAGGCGGCACGAAGGGACTCCCCCCTCCGCTTTCGCCCCCCGGGCACCGTCGCCTCGCCCTTGTAGGGCTCCCTGGCACGCCGGATCAACAGAATTTTGTCGTCCCGAATCAGAAAACAAAAGACGATGGGGACGCAATAGGCGCAATGCTCCCAGCTCTCCGCACTCATCGGGGTTCCTCCTTCATCTCGATATACTGTACAATTTGTGGTCCGAAGCGGAATCCATGCTGAAAAAACTCAAGCTTTGCCGGTATCCGCCGCTGCAGTCCAGCGGTCGGCGTCCGACAGGTTTTCCATGGCGTTCACGACGTTCGCGAACAGGTCGGGAACATCGAGGCGCAGGGTCTCCAGGAGGTCCTTCACGCGCCGGCGCTCCGTACCGCCCGCGAAGGGACAGACCGTCTCCAGGACCGGGAGCCCCAGCCGCTTCACCTCGTCGATGATCGCCGCCTCGGGAGAGGCGATCAAGGGCCGGATGACCGTGACGTTCGACCTCGTCATGTGGGCCGTCGGCTGGAAGCTGCGTGCCCGACCGGCCCGGAGAAGGTTCAAGAAGAAGGTCTCCACTGCGTCGTCCAGGCTGTGTCCCAGCGCCAGCCGGTTGAAGCCGTTGTCGTGCGCCCAGGTGCTCAGCAGACCGCGCCGCATGTTGGCGCAGAAGCTGCACGGCGAACGCTCGGCGCGGTTCTCGATGATCTCCATGATGGGATGTTCGAGGGCCGTGTAGGGCACGTCCCGCGCGGTGCAGTACTCCCGCAGGTGCGAGACGTCCATCCCCGTCAGGGCGACGGTGCAGGCGGCCAGTTCGAAACGCACGGGGCTGCGGCGCCGGAGGTCGGACAGCGCGTGCAGCAGCAGCAGGCTGTCCTTTCCGCCCGAGAGTCCCACGACGATCCGGTTCCCCTCCGTGATCATGCGGTAACGTCCAAGGGCCCGGCCGATCCGGCGCCGGAGCGCCCGGCAAAGCGGTTCGTCCCAGAGCTTTTGTACTCTGTTCATCTTTTGAGGAGCAGGGCGGCGAAAGGCGTGACGATCAGGACAATCACCGTGCGGAACAGGTGGAAGATCAGGGATACGGGCGTCTCCGCGCCGGCGTCCGACGCGGACAGGGCCATGCCGGAAAGGGCGCCAGGCGCCGTCGCGTACACGGCCGTCTGGAGATCGATGCCGAAGAAGCGCGTCACGACGAACGCCATGCCGATGCAGAAGGTCAGGAGCAGCGCGATGTAGAAGAGAGCCGCGGGGACGGCCTCGGGATGCGCGCGCAGCGACGCGACGTCCGAGTTGGATACGATGACGTAGGCAACGAGAAGCTGCGAGACGACGGAGAGCAGATCTCCGCTCGGCAGCTCGCCGAGCGTGGCCCCCTTGACGAAAAGCCCGGCGACCATTCCCCCGACCATGACCCCGGAGGGGAGATGCAGAAGGCGTCCCAACAACCCGCCCAGAAGAACGGATACGGCGATGACGATCGATTCCCTCAAATTTGAAACTCCTTTTCCCCCATCGGACATCCGGGGCTTAGTACGACTTTTGTTTCAGGATAGACCGGGGATTGGGTTCGGGGTCAGTGTTCCACGAAAAGGATTGGCCCCGGATACCTCTTCAAGACCTCGTCGGCCGTCATGAGAGGAATGCCTTCGCACTTGGCCTGGGCCAAGAGAATCCTGTCAAACGGATCTTTATGACACATCGGAAGATCCATGACGGCAAGGGTGTGCAGGCTTGTTATGGGGATTTCGTAATATTGGTTATCCAGCAAACCACGTCGCAATACCTCCGGGTCCACTTTGAAATCCGGCCTGCCGATACCTTTTTTGATGACAATCTCCCAAATACTTGCAGGACTGAAGAACAACGTGTTCGCCTCGTCTGTCAGCAGGCTCTCGGTCTCTTTGGGCAAGGTATCCGCAGCGGCCCACAACAATATATGCGTGTCAAGCAGAAGCTTCATTCTCCTCCCTCAAAGAGGCCTCGCGTTTCCGCCCTGCCCATCGTGTCGAAATCGTCAGGCACCTGGATCATGCCCTTGAGAAAGCCGATTCGCGTTACAGGAGCAGGGACATAAGAGCTGACCGCAGCCACAGTATTTCCTCCTGCCCCGATGCTGGAGGAACTGCCGTTTGCTGCCCGTACAGGAAGCGGATGGAGATCTTTCTTTCTCTCCTGAATACCTGTCTGCTCCATGGATATCCCTCTCTTCAGAAATCATTTCCTTCATTTTATCATTATCGCCAATCGCAAGCATCGGACAAGACGCAGCTCCTTACTTGAGAGAGGCCATACGCTGCGGAGAGGATGCACCTGCATCTGGGGGGGAACCGCTTTGAAAGGCGTGGGGGTAACTGTTATAATTCCTTACTGTGTGTGCAAACAGGCGGCCTCCGAAGGGGCGGCCGCGGTTTTTCCTTACCGAAAGGAAGTGCAACAATGAAACTGAGCAACGACGAGGTGCGCGAGATCGCCCTGGAGGCAAGGCTGACCCTGGACGACGCCGAGCTGGAGAAGGCGGCTCGCTACATCAACAACTTCCTCTCCATGCTGGACCGCTTCAAGGAGCTGGATCTTAAAGAGGTGGAGCCCTTCTGCTTCGCGGAGAAGACGGAGTGCCCGCTTCGCGAGGACGTCCTTACCCCCTTCGGCGACGTGAAGGCGATCCTGGACGAGGGGCCGCATCGAGTTGGGGATTATTTCAAGGTCCCCCGCATCATGGAGGAATAGGCGATGGAGCTTTACGAGTTGAACCTGAGGTCGGCGGCCGAGGGTGTCCGGACAAAAAAATTTTCCGCTCTGGAGCTCTTCGACTCCTGTCTTGCCCGTGCCGCGGCCTGCGAGCCGAATCTCTCCGCTCTCATCACGACGACGGTCGAAGCCGGCCGCGAGATGGCGCGCAGGGCGGACGAGCGCCTGGCGAAGGGGGAGGAGCCGGGGCCCCTGGTCGGGGTTCCCGTCGTCCTGAAGGACAACCTCTGCACCAAGGGCGTGCGCACCACGGCGGGGAGCGCCATTCTGGGCGACTGGAAACCTCCCTACGACGCGACCGTCTGGGAGCTCCTGAGGGACGCCGGGGCCGTCCTGCTGAGCAAGTCCAATATGGACGAGTTCGCGATGGGCAACACCTGCGGCAGCTCGGCCTTCGGTCCGACGCGGAACCCATGGGACGCGACGCGCGTTCCGGGCGGCAGCTCGGGCGGAAGCGCGGCGGCGGTCTCGGCGGGCTATGCCCCGTTCTCGCTCGGCAGCGACACGGGGGGGTCCATCCGTCAGCCCGCCTCCTATTGCGGCGTCTATGGACTGAAACCGACCTACGGCTTGGTCAGCCGCTACGGCGTCATCTCCTACGGCTCCTCCCTCGATCAGGTCGGCCCCTTTGCCCGGACGGTCGGGGACCTGCACGTCATCATGGGCGTCCTGGCCCGTCACGACCCCAGGGACTCCAGCAGCGTCCGGGACAAGAGTCTTGACTTTTCCCCCATTCCGGAGGACCTG
>NZ_CAUUGJ010000089.1:0-9465 GCF_963544685.1 uncultured Fretibacterium sp.
CGCCGCCACCGCCACTACCGCCGCCACCGCCACTACCGCCGCCACCGCCACTACCACCGCCGGAGGTTTTTTCGAACGTGGCCTCGATGGCACCGTCGGATGTGACGTTCTTCATCGTGTGGGCGGCCACCGCGCCAATAGAGGCCCCATTCACCTTGACGTCCTTGATCTTATAGTTTATGTCGGGTGAAATCGTGAAGGCCTGGTCCGCCCCGTAGGGCACCGTGACGGCACCGCTCGGCGCGATGGTGCCGCCGGCCCTCGCCGTAGCCGTCACCGTGACGGTCGCGGGGCGTCCCGGCCCGGACGTGACCGTGAAGTCGACGGCCTCGGAAAGGGTCCAGTTCTGGCCGTCCACGCCGGTAAACGTCACGTCCACCTTGGCCTTCACCGGGACGTCCTTGACGCTGTAGGCCGCGTCGAGCGCCTTGGCCTGGATCTTGTTGGCGGCGCCGTCCCAGGTGAGGGAGAGCTTGGCCGCGTCCAGTTTTGCGGGGTCGAAGTCGAACGTGACGCCGGCGACCTTGAGGTCCTTATCAACCGCTCCGGCCGTGGGTTTGAGCGTCAGGGTAATCGTGTCCTCTGAAGCCGTCGAGGTGTCGATGGCGAGTGCCGCCTTGCTCTGATCTACGCTGACCGGATCTTTTGCGGCGATCTCGAAGGTGAACTTGGAGGACGTCCCCCCGTTCTCCATTTTCAGCACGAGCTTTCCCGTATCACCCGGTTTCGTCCCGACCGAGAACCCGAAGGCTCCCTCGTGGTTGGGAACCCCCACCTGGTAGTCGAGACCGGCAGAGGAATCTTTCTGTATCTCGTTGGGCCACTTGAGGGCGAAGACGCCCTCTTGGCGCGTTCCCACCACATCGACCTTCGCGCCGAGGAACATCTCGGAAAAGCCCTTTACCGTGAGGTCGGTACCCCCTTCGGTGCTTACATCTCCCGACTCCAACGTCGAAGCCGTGTATTCGATGAAGAAGTAGATGTCCTTAGGGATAGCAGCCGAAGCCGGCTTCCCTTCAAAGGTGATGGCGGCCAGAGCCAACACAAACAGTACCGACGCAACCTTGAACTGCCTCAAACGCTTTGTCATGACGAACGACACTTCCTTCCTTTTCGGTCTTTCCCAGGCTCCTCGAGTCCGGCGCCGTGACAACGCTTCCCCCCGCAGCGGCGCCCGTCCCTCGTTTGGTCATTCCTCTGTCCGTTCCCGGGAGGCGTACCCGAACCTCCCCGCAGAAATGAGAGCCTGCGTGCTGTCAGGATAGCACGTTGTTTTGAAAAAGAATGTTCCGTTCTTGTCCTTTTCCTGTTCCGCTATTGACTTTCAGGAGGAGATACTGGATGCCGGGACGCTTCGCCGAGGGATTTTCGACGGTATTCGGTGGGAGAAAGCCCGGTTTTCCGGCGGAACACGCGCGCGAAGTGGCTGGGATTGGGAAATCCGCAGAGCTTCCCCGCTTCGGCGATGGTGCATTGAGGGTCCTTCAGGATATCCATCGCGCGGTGGATGCGGATCAGCATCTGGAACTGGCGGGGCGTCATGCCCGTGTGAGCGCGGAACTTGCGCAGGGCGGTAAACTTGTTGACATGGACGATTTGGGAGACCTCCGAGAGGGGGCAGGGGGCACTGCGTTCGCTCAGGTGCTCGACGGCCCGGTCCAGCTCCGCGTCGCTTGGGACGCGCTGTTCCGTGGCCGCCGCGGTGAAACGAAGCCTGCGGATGAGGCAGACGGCAAGCTGCGTGACGATGCTGTCGATCATCACCCCGGACCCGATACCGGGGCTGCCCCTTCTGCCCCCTCCGTACTCGATGAAGAATGCGCGCATCAGGGCCTTGAGCTCGGGGTCGTAGGAGATCAGGTCGTTCTCGAAAAACGTGTCGGGAGTGCCGCGCAGGGTACGGCACATCTTCTGGAAGAAGGAATAGCGGAAGTAGAGGCTGATGAAGGAGACGTTGGGGATCGGCTCGGCCACCGCGTGGGACTGACTGCCGTTGACGGGGTAGATGGAGCCCGCTGGGACGAAGATGGGGTGTCCGTCCCGCGTCCCGCCCCGAACCGGGGAGAGGGCGATGAAGAACTGCACGCTCTCGTGACGGTAGCTGTTGGGCAGCATACAGACCGGCCTGCGGCTCACGATCACGGTCAGGTTGCTCGTCCGGAAGAACCCCAGGTAGGGGTTGTTTCCGATGAACTCGCGGAACGGTACCCAGGGGCGGGTAGCCCTCTCGGAGAGGTTGTCCTTCATCGCCTTCTCCTCCTCAGCGTTTGTCGTGCCGGAGCGGCACGGGAAAACCGAAGACGTGAGGGGCGCTTTCCCGCGCCGGTCGATCTCCGCCTCCTCCGGGACAGGCCTTGCCACAGGCCTCGCCCGCCGCGAACTTCGGAACCGCGCGCATCGGAAGCGATCCCGAATCCGGTTCGAGAGCGGCTCGCTCACGACCTTCCGCAGAGGCCGAGTTCCCGTAAGGCGCTTTCATTCTACCGCACCTTTACCCTTTCCGCGGCCTTTCCGCGGCGGCGGACATGCCGTGGAGAACCCGACGGCACCTCCCTCGGCCTTGCGCGGTCCCGCCGCCGGTGGTAAGATACCTTCCGGCCCTGAACTCGGATCGACGTTCCGGATCGACGCGTTCCTGGTTCTGCGGCAATCTCAGAGACAGAGGTGAAGAGGGTTGATCCAGAAGGAAAAGAAACAGGCCGTCATGGCGGAGTACCGGACCCACGAGTCGGACACGGGTTCTCCCGAGGTGCAGGTCGCGGTCCTGACCGAGCGGGTGCGCGAGCTGACGGAGCATCTGAAAATCCACAAGAAGGACTTTCACTCCCGCAGGGGGCTCCTCAAGATGGTTGGTCGCCGCCGCAAGCTCCTGCAGTACCTGAAGGACAAGGACTTCAACCGTTATCGCTCCCTGATCGAGCGGCTCGGTCTGCGCCATTAGTTTCCGCTTGGAGGTGTACCGTTCATGAAAAAGGAAATCCATCCCGAATATCAGGAGTGCCGGGTGACCTGCGCCTGCGGCAACTCCTTCACGACCCGTTCCACCCAGAAGGAGATCCGGGTCGGCGTCTGCTCCCAGTGCCACCCCTTCTACTCGGGCAAACGGGGCCGCGTCCTCTCGGAGGCCGGACGGCTGGAGAAGTTTCAGAAAAAATACGCCGGGGTCAATTACGGCCAGAAGACGGAAGTGTAAAAGGGGCCTCGAGCCCCTTTTACGTTATCCTGAGCGTTTTGCGCATCCAGCTTCGGCCCGGGGGGTGACGGAAGATGTCGTGCACGGTGATTCTCCTGGCGTCCACTCCCAATCCGGACGAGCTCGTGGCCGCCGCCGCCAGGATCTGCTACAGGGACGTCACGGCCGCCGATCTCCTGCGGAGGGAGGAGGAGTCCCTCTCGGAGGAGCTGTTGGATCATATCTGGAGAAGCGGCCACCACTCACCCTTCGAGCACGCCGTCTTCACCTTCGCGGTGGACGGGCTGAGCCGCGTCGCGTCGCATCAGCTGGTGCGGCACCGCATGGCCAGCTTCAGCCAACAGAGCCAGCGTTACGTCCGAATGGCCGCTCCGGATGTCATCACCCCTCCCTCGGTGGCGGCCCATCCCGAGGCGGCGGCAATTTTCGACCGGCAGGTCCGGGAGGCCCACGAGGCTTACAAAAAGCTCCTGTCCCTAGGCATCCCCGCCGAGGACGCCCGTTTCATCCTTCCCCACGGCTGGGGGACCCGGCTGGTCCTGACGATGAACGCGCGGGAGCTGCACCACTTCTTCCGCCTGCGGCTCTGCCGCAGGGCCCAGTGGGAGATACGGGAGATGGCCCGCCTCATGCTGACCGAATGCCGCGCCGTCGCGCCGGTCATCTTCCGCAGGGCCGGCCCGTCGTGCCTCTTCGGTCCCTGCACCGAGGCCCGGCCGTGCGGAAGACCCTACAAAGATATGGAGGACCTCCTTGCGATCGAGAAAGACTGATTGGTTACGGCCCCTCCTCCTCTCCGCCGCCCTCACGGCGGAGGAGGCGCGGCGCATGCCCATCGGGGGGCAGGCTGTCATCGAGGGCGTGCTGATGAAGGGCAAAGACCTATGGGGCCTGGCCGTCCGAAGGCCCGACGGGACGATATTCCGCGAGAGCTGGAACAACAGCTCCCGCGTCAAGCGCTCCCCTTGGAAGCTCCCCCTTCTGCGGGGGGTCGTCGTCATGTGCGAGATGATGGCCACGGGCTTCCGGGCCCTGTCCCGCTCCGCGGAAATAGCCCTGGAGGAGACCCAGGAGAAGCTCACGGCCAGGGACATCCTGCTTGCCGTGTTCATGGCGGTCTTCGCCGTGGCGGGGCTCTTCGTGGGTCTGCCGCTCTGGCTGGCAGACTGGGCGGAGCGTGCCTTCTCCCTCTCGGCCCTCGGGGCGAACGTGTTCGAGGGGTTCGTCAGGGCGGCTATTTTCATCGGGTATATCGGCCTGATCGGGCTCTGGCCGGACATCCGTCAGGTGTTCCGCTACCATGGCGCCGAGCACAAGACGATCAACGCCTTCGAGGCCTGCATGGACATGACCCCCTCGAACGTCGCGCGGTGCTCCCGAATCCATCCGAGGTGCGGGACCTCGTTCCTCCTGATTACGGTCATCGTCAGCATCGCCGTCTTTTCGGCCATCGGAGAGGGCGGATTCCTCTGGCGGGCCGGAACCCGCGTCCTGCTGATACCTCTGGTGATCGGGCTCTCCTACGAGATCATCCGCCTGACCTCGAACGCGGGAGCCGCGGGCCGGCTGATCATGGCCCCCTTCCTCTCCCTGCAGTACCTGACGACGAGGGAGCCCGGCCTCTCACAGATAGAGGTCGCCCTGACCTCCCTGGACGCCGCCCTGGGACGGGAACGCGATCCCGCCCCGTCGGCCGCCTCCTCAAGCTGAACGGAGCGTGACTTCAATGGATATCGAACCCAAGCTGAGGGCTTTGGAACAGGATTTTATGGAAACAGAGCGCAGGATGTCCGACCCTGCCGTGGCCTCGGACCCCAGGGAGCTTCAAGCCTTGGGGAAACGGCGGGCGCAACTCGAGCCGGTGGTTGAAAAATACCGCGAGTACCGGACCACCCTCGCCGGCATCGAGGAGGCGCGCGAGCTGCTCAAGGCCGGAGACCCCGAGATGGAGGCCCTGGCGCGGGACGAGCTGGACGCGCTCGAGCCGAAGATCGAGGGCTTCACGGACGAACTGAAGCGGCTGCTCCTGCCCAGGGACCCCAACGACGAGAAGAGCGTCGTCGTGGAGGTCCGCGCCGGGACGGGCGGCGAGGAGGCCGCTCTCTTCGCCGCCGACCTCTACCGGATGTACAACCGCTTCTGCGAGCGGCAGCGCTGGAAGATGGAGGTCATCGACAGCAACGAGACCGGCATCGGCGGATACAAGGAGATCACGTTCCGCATCGACAGCAACGGGGCCTACAGCAAGCTCAAGTTCGAGAGCGGGGTGCACCGCGTCCAGAGGGTCCCCGTGACGGAGGCCAGCGGGCGCATCCACACCTCCGCGGCCACGGTGGCCGTCCTGCCCGAGGTGGACGACGTCGAGGTCGATGTCCGCACGGAGGACCTGAAGATCGACACCTACCGGTCGAGCGGCGCGGGGGGGCAGCACGTCAACATGACGGACTCCGCGGTCCGCATCACCCACCTTCCGACGGGGATCGTCGTCACCTGCCAGGACGAGCGGTCGCAGATCAAGAACCGGGCCAAGGCCATGGCCTACCTCAGGACGAAGCTCTACGACCTGGAGCTGCAGAAGCAGGCCTCCGAGCAGGCCTCCGAGCGGCGCGGGCAGATCGGGTCCGGCGACCGCTCGGAGCGAATCCGCACCTACAACTTTCCGCAGAACCGCATCACGGACCACCGCATCAACCTCACCCTCTACAGGCTCGACGCCTACCTGGACGGCGACCTCTACGAGATGATGGACGCGATGACCCTGGCGGACCAGACGGAAAAGCTGCAGCACATGGAGGGCTGAGGGGCGGATGCCCCTCTCCGCCGGCGCCGCCAAAACCCTCCGCGTCCTCCGGGCGGAGGCGCGGGAACGCCTGTCCCAGGCCGGCATTCAAAACGCGGCTCAGGAGGCGGACTGGCTGCTCTGCCATGCCTCGGGCCATTCCGCCGCCGCGCTTCTGGCCCATCAGGACAGCCCCCTGGACGAGGAGGCGCAGGAGCGCTTCGAGCTCGAGCTTCGCTGCCGCGAGAGCGGCGAGCCGATCCAGTACATCCTGGGCAGCGCCCCGTTCCGGGACCTGGAGCTCGAGGTCGGGCCCGGGGTGCTCGTCCCGCGTCCGGAGACGGAGCTCCTTGTGGACCTCGCCCTCTCCCTCCTCCCCGACGACGGCTTCGTCTTCATGGACTGGGGGACGGGCAGCGGCTGCATCGCCGCCTCGATTCTGCTGGAGCGGCCGCAGGCCTTCGGGTTCCTGGCCGAGAGGAACCCGAAGGCCCTCTCCTGCGCCTGGCGCAACCTCCGGCGCCTGGGGCTTCTCGGGCGAGCCCTTCTGATCCATTCCCGGACGCCCGGGGACCTGCCCGTCGGGGCGGAGTGCGACCTGGTCGTCAGCAATCCCCCCTACATTCCGACGGAGGCCGTAGGCGGGCTCATGCGGGACGTGCGGGACTTCGAGCCTCGCATGGCCCTCGACGGCGGTGCGGACGGCATGGACTGCTACCGCGCGCTCTTCGGGGCCGCGCCCCTCTGGCTGAAGCCGGGAGGGCTCCTGCTGCTGGAGATGGGGGACGCGCATCAGGCGGAGCGGATGAAGGGACATTCCTCCAGATTCGACTTTCTCCGCAGCGTCCTCGATTTTTCCGCAATTCCTCGTTGCATGGCCTGGCGATATCGGGGATAATGGAGGCGGTTGAAGCTTCGTTTTCCCCCATGCGCCCCGTCGCGGGTCCGACGATTTTTCGGGGCCGGGGAATCGGGGAACATGAAGAGCCTGAGCCCACTCTTGCTTTGAGTATTTGAAGGGAACGGAAAATACATCCATTTTACGTTTCACCATTTATATTTCAAAGGAGAAGATGCATCATGGAGAAGAGAGAGCTTGTCATCATCGGAGCCGGCCCTGCGGGAATGACGGCCGCCATCTACGGGCGCCGTTCGGGTCTCGACGTTCTGCTGCTGGAGAAGGGGGCGACCGGCGGCCAGATCAACATCACGGACGAGATCGAGAACTGGCCCGGCGTCCAGCACGCCACGGGCCCCGAGCTGGGCAATATGTTCCGTGAGCACGCTCTGAAGTTCAACACGGAGATCCGCATCGCGGACGTCAAGAAGGTGGAGCTGCGCGACGGCAAGAAGATCGTGGTCACCGACAAGGGCGACATCGAGGCCGAGGCCATCGTCGTCGCGACGGGCGCGCACTTCCGCCGCCTGGGCTGCGAGGGCGAGGCCGAGCACATCGGCCAGGGCGTCAGCTTCTGCGCCGTCTGCGACGGGGCCTTCTACGAAGGTGAGGAGGTCGCGGTCGTCGGCGGCGGCAACACCGCCGTCGAGGAGGGCGTCTACCTCACAAAGTTCGCCTCCAAGGTCTACATCATCCACCGCCGCGACGAGTTCCGCGCCGACCGTGCAGCCATCGAGCACGCGATGTCCAACCCCAAGATCGTCCCCGTCTGGAACAGCGTCGTGGAGCGCATCGAGGGAGACGGCATCGTGGAGAACCTGGTGCTCAAGAACGTGAAGACGGGCGAGCTCTCCAACCTCAAGGTTGCGGGCGTCTTCATGTTCGTCGGCCAGACGCCGGACGACGACTGCGTGAGGGGGCTCGTCAAGGCCGAGAAGGGCGGTTGGATCCTGGTCAACGAGCACATGGAGACCTCCGTCGAGGGCATCTTCGCCGCGGGCGACGTGTGCAGCAAGCACCTGCGCCAGGTCATCACCGCCGCCTCCGACGGCGCCATCGCCGCCATGGCCGCCTCCGCCTACATCAACGAGCAGCTCCACTTGCGCACGACCCTCCTGGAGCCCGAGAGCGTCACCGCCTTCTTCTACTCCAGCATCGACGAGAAGCAGGTCAAGCTTCTGAAGGCCGTCGAGGACGCCGCCAAGGCGAAGGGCGTCAAGATCCCCCTCATCGACGGCTACCGCAATGCCCGCATGACCGAGAAGCTGGAGCTCTCGGCCAAGATGCCCGCCCTGGTGGAGCTCCGCAAGGGCGCGGTCGCGAAGGTCACGACCGTAGCCTCCGAGGCCGACGTTCAGAAGGCCTTCGCCTAGCTCCGTCTCCACCCCGAGAGGGAACGCGGCGTTTCCACCCTTCAGGGCGGGGCCGCCGCGTTTTTTTACGAAGGACCGCCGCCGGCAAAAGTTTTTCCCCGATCGGCCGAAAATAGAGCATAGGAGGGGATGCTTTTCATGGAAAACAAGAGCAGCGCGCAGTTCGCCTATCAGGCGACCCAGATATCGACGGCCACCAAGGAGCAGCTGTTGCTGATCACCTACGATATCGGCATACGTTCCTGCCGCCTCGCGGAGACCGCTTTGGAGGAGGGGGACGGGCACCCGCAGGACATAGACCTTGCCAACCGTGAGATCATCCGGGCCCAGGACGTCATCCGGGAGCTGATGGTCACCCTCAACACCACCAGGGGCGGAGACATGGCCCAGAACCTGATGCGCCTTTACGACTACATGTACCAGCTCCTTGTGGAGGCGAACGTCAAAAAGCTCCCGGAGAACGTCCGTACCGTCCGCACCATGCTGGAGGAGCTCAAGAGCACCTGGGAGGAGGCCCTGATGAAGCTCCTCAAGGACTATCAGGAGGCCCATCCCGAGGACGAGGATTTGCGGAACGCCCTCTCCGCGCTCAAGCAGGACGCGCCCCGGAATCCCGCAGCCCCCGCTCCGTCAGCCCCCAAGCCGGCGTCTCAGAAGGCCGGAGGCCTGAACCTTGCGGGATGATCTTCCGGCCAGGCTCAAGGACCTGCTCTCCGAGGAACTGGGCCTCTACCGCTCCCTGAGGGCGCTGGTCTCGCGCGAACTCGAGGCCATCGTCCTCAACGAGGACATGGAGGAGCTCCTGAACATCCTTCATGAGAAGGACGCGGTCATCTCCCGGCTGCAGCTCCTCGTGGACTCCTGGCAGGACGCCCTCTCCGATTCCGGGCTTCGGGGTACGCGCGGTGCGGACGGCTTCTGGGATCAGCTCCTTGCGTCTCTTCCCGAGGCTCATTCCGGCGAGCTCTCCCAGGCCCTTCAGGAGACCCGGGCGGCCGCGGAGGAGCTCACGAGGGCCGAGGCCGGCGCTCAGGAGGAGCTGGAGCGACACCTTGCCGGGCTGCGCGAGAAACTCGCGTCCATGACGCGGGGCCGGGAGGCCGTCATCGGATACACCAAGATGGGAGGGAACACCTTTGTCCCTTAGCAAAAGCGGAATGAGACGAGTGGGAGCGCTGTCTCTTATACACATCTGACGCTGCCGACGACTAGTCGAGTGTAG
>NZ_CAUUGJ010000090.1:0-9425 GCF_963544685.1 uncultured Fretibacterium sp.
GTCGCTGGGCTGCGTCGACTTCGTGGGCAAGCCCTCGGGCGCCACGTCCCTGAACATCCGGGTCGTCGGGGCCGAGCTGATCTCCAAGGTGGTCACGGCCAGTATGGCGCGCGTCCGGCCCCTCCGCGGGGAGCGTGCGGCGGAACCGCGTACGGAACCTGTTCCTGCGCGCCGCCCCTCGGCGTCTCCGGGCCCGAGGGGGCGGTGCGAGATCGTGGCGGTCGCCGCCTCCACGGGAGGGCCCGTGGCCCTGCACCAGCTCCTGTCCGGGCTCCCGGCCGGCTTCCCGCTCCCCATCGTGGTGACGCAGCACATGCCCAAGGGCTTCACGGAGCTGTTCGCCAAACGCCTGGACGCCGCATGCGGGCTGACGGTCGTCGAGGGGGCCGACAGGCTGGAGCTTCGGCCGGGGCTCGTCGCGATCGCCCCGGGCGGAAGCCACCTGCTGGTCCGGCGCAGGGGGGGCGGGACGTTCTGCGAGCTCTCGGACGCCCCTCCGGTGTTGTCTGTCAAGCCCTCTGCGAATATAATGTTTTCGAGCGTCCTGGACGAGTTTGGCGGAAACGTCCTGGGCGTCATCCTGACGGGGATGGGGCGGGACGGCGCGGACGGGGCCCTGGCCCTGCACGAGAGGGGAGCCCATATCATTGCGGAGTCCCGGGAGACCTGCGTGGTCTACGGCATGCCGAGGGCTGCGGTGGAGCTGGGGGCGGTGGACGAGCTGCTGCCTCTGCCGGAGATCCCCGGCGCTTTGGTCAGGAATGTCGGCGGATAAGGGGAAACGCTGATTTCATCGGCGCTTTCGAGGGCTTGTCGACGCCGGCGGAGGATTCTTTGAAAATACATGATCCGGGATCGGAAATCACGAGTTTGGGGATGGTAAGTCATGACTGATATGGACATGAGCCAATACCTGGGGGCCTTTCTCGACGAGGCGGACGACAATCTTCAGAGGCTGGACGACCTGCTTCTGGCGCTGGAGAAGGACACGGTCAACATGGACGTGATCAACGAGATCTTCAGGGCCGCCCACACGCTGAAGGGTATGTCGGCGACAATGGGGTTCGAGAAGATGGCGGGGCTGACCCACGCGATGGAGGATCGCCTGGACGAGGCGCGTAAGGGAGTCCGCCACCTTGGCGATTCGGATATGAACCTGTTGTTTACCGCCCTAGACTCGATACAGGGCATGGTGGACTCGATCCGCGGCGGCGGGAGCGACGCCCACCTCGATGTGTCCGGCCTGGTCGCGGCCCTGCGCAACCAGGGGCCCGCACCGGCAGCGCCGGCCCCCGCAGCCCCTGCGGCTCCGGCGGCCGCGGTTCCCGCCCCGGAGGCGAAGCTGGTCGACGGGCTCTCCCAGCAGGAATCGGAGTGGGTGGCCGAGGCGGAGGGCCTGGGGATGAACGTGTACAAGCTCCGCGTCACCCTGAGCGAGACCTGCCTGCTCAAGGCGGCGCGCTCCTATATGGTGGTCAACCGCCTCGAGGAGATGGGGGACATCATCAAGACCGAGCCGCCGGTCGAGGCCCTGGAGAACGAGGAGTTCGACATGGAGTTCTCGGTCTATGTCGGCTCCTCCCTGCCCCCGGAGGATATCCGCCAGGCGGCGCTCAAGATCAGCGACGTGGCCTCCGTGGAGCTGAGCGAGATGAAGGCCGCCCCCGCTCAGCCCTCGGCGCCTGCCGCGCCGGCCCCGGCCGCCCCTGCCCCCGCCGCTTCGGCCGAAGGCGCGGCCCCTGCAAAGGCTGAGCCCGAGAAGCCCGCGGCGCCTGCCGCGCCTGCCGCTGCGGCGAAACCTGCCGCTCCCGCCGCCAAGGCGGACGGCGTCAAGAAGGCGAGCCAGACGGTGCGCGTGGATATCGGACGCCTGGACAAGCTCATGAACCTGGTCGGCGAGCTGGTGATCGGGCGCGCCCGGATCGAGCGCCTGGTCCAGGAGGCCCGCCTTCGAGAGTTCGACGAGCCCCTTTCCCAGCTGGGGCGCATCTCGGGCGACATCCAGGAGCTGGTGACCAAGCTGCGCATGGTCCCGGTCTCCTTCACCTTCGATCGCTTCCCGCGTCTGATCCGCGACCTGTCGAAGACGCTCGGCAAGGACATCGAGCTGGTCCTGGAGGGACAGGATACGGAGCTGGACCGCACCGTGATCGACGAGATCGGCGACCCCATGGTGCACCTGATCCGCAACTCCCTGGACCACGGCATCGAGCGGCGCGAGGACCGGCGCGCCGTCGGCAAGCCCGAGAAGGGAATCCTGAAGATCTCGGCCTATCAGGAGGGCAGCGGCGTCATCATCGAGGTGTCCGACGACGGTGCGGGCATCAACGCCGAGAAGGTCAAACAGAAGGCGGTGGAGCGGGGGTTCATCACGGAGGAGGAGGCCGCCGCGATGACCGACGAGGAGGCCGTGCAGCTGGTCCTGATCCCGGGGTTCAGCATGGCGAAGGCCGTGACCGACATCTCGGGGCGCGGGGTTGGGATGGACGCCGTAAAGTCGAAGGTCGAGGCCCTGGGAGGGCAGCTGGACCTCGTCTCCAAGCTGGGTCAGGGGACGCGGGTCTACGTCCGCCTGCCCCTGACGCTCGCCATCGTGCTCTCGCTGCTCATCAAGGTAGGGAACGAGACCTACGCCATCTCGCTGGAGAACGTGGAGGAGACCATCCTCGTCAAGAAGGAGAACATCAAGACGGTGCACGGGGCCCCCGCCACGCTTCTGAGGGGCGAGGTCCTGTCGCTCAGCGACCTGGGGAAAGTCCTGGAGACCGAGATGGACGACACGGAGCGCGACGAGTATCCCGTCGTCGTGGTCAAGATCGGCAAGAGCAAGATCGGCTTTATCGTGAACGAGCTGATCGGTCAGCAGGAGATCGTCATCAAGTCCTTGGGGCGGTTCCTCTCCAAGATCAAGGGGATCACGGGCGGGACGATCCTCGGCGACGGCAACGTGGCGCTGATTCTGGACGTGGCGTCCTTTTACTCGACCAAGGGGTAGGTAGCGCATGCTTGATCTGAGCTCATTCAATTATCTGCAGCTGGATGCCATTCGGGAGGTCGGCAACATCGGGACGGGCAACGCGGCGACCGCGCTGTCCAAACTCCTGGGGCGCATGATCGACATGGACGTCCCGAAGGCGGAGCTCGTATCGATCTACGAGCTGGCCGAGCATTACGGGGACCCGACGGAGCTCATCGCCGCCGTCTTCGTCCGTTCCCTCGGGGATTTCGGGTGCAGCCTGATCTTCATCCAGAAGGAAGAGGACGCCAGGATGATGGTGGACCTGCTGCTGAGGCAGCAGTTCGGGGACGCCATCCCGCCGGACCTTCCGCAGGAGATCAGCGACAGCGCCCTGACGGAGGTCGGCAACATCATCCTGAGCTCCTTCCTCAACGCGATCAACCTCCTCATCGGGACGGAACACCAGATCTCCGTCCCGGGCGTCGCGCACGACATGCTGTCCTCGATCCTCGACGTCGTGGCCTCGATCTTCGGGCAGATGGGCGAGATGGCCCTGGTGGTGAACACGGAGCTCCGCGTCGAGGGGGCGGACGGCGCCGCCGGGTCCGGAAACATCATCATGCTGCCGGACCCCGATGCCCTGGAGCTTTTGCTGAGAAAGCTGCAGGTGCTGTAGCTATGGCAACGAATTCCTTTCACGTGGGGATGGCCGACCTGGTGGTTGCCAGCGCGCCTGCAAAGCTGATCACCCTGGGGTTGGGCTCCTGCATCGGGCTGGTGATCTTCGATACCACGGCGAAGATCGCGGGGATGGTGCATATCATGCTCCCCGACAGCCGGGGGGCCAAGTCGCTGGAGAAGGTGGGGAAGTTCGCGGATACGGCGGTGCCCGCCCTTCTGGACGAGATGATCAAGAAGGGGGCCTCCAAGTCCCGCATGAAGGCGAAGATCGCCGGCGGCGCCCAGATGTTCGCCCTGCCCGGCGCGCAGACGGATTTCCTTGCCGTCGGGGCCCGGAACGTCAAGGAGACGACGGACATGCTCTCCAGGATGGGCATTCCGCTGGTCGCCTCGGACACGGGGGGCAACAAGGGACGCACCGTGGAGTTCTCCACGGATACCTGGATCCTGACGATCAAGACCCTGGGAAAGGGAACATCCGAGATCTAACCCCCTTCATGGGTAACGGCCGTTTTCATGGGCCCCTTATCGGATTCGTTCCGCCGGGGGTGTGACAGGAGGGAGATGCCTTGAGCGTGGATACCTCCGACGCCGCGCTGTGGGAGGAGTACGTCGGCTCGCCTACTGCCGCGTGCCGGGAACGGCTTGTCACGCGGTATCTCCCGCTGATCAAGTATGTGGTGGGAAGGATGACGGTCTCTCCGCCGCAGGGCCTGGACTACGAGGACCTCTGGAGCTTCGGGGTCTTCGGGCTGCTGGACGCGATCGATCGTTTCGACCCCGCCAGGGGCTTCTCCTTCCGGACCTTCGCGGTGCCCCGAATCCGAGGGGCCGTCCTGGACGAGCTCCGCAAGTGCGACTGGGTCTCCCGGACCGGACGGGAAAAGCTGCAGAGGCTGAACCGTGCGGTGGAAAAGGTCCTCAGGGACCGGGGCGCCCTGCGCGACGAATGGGTCATGCAGGAGATGGGGGTCGACGAGAGGACCTATTACGAGATCCTCGAACTGTCGAGCCGGAACTACATGGCCTCCCTCGACGAGGTCCTGTCCCTGGAGGATGGGGACGTCTCCCTGGAGGGCGTTCTCTCCGACGGCAGGGACGGGGCCGCCGAGCTGCTGGAGCGGGAGGAGGAGCTGGAGCAGGTCGTCGATGCGCTGCGCCGGCTCCCCGAGCGGGAGGCTCAGGTCCTGTCGCTCTATTATTACGAGGGGCTTGCGCTGAAGGAGATAGGCCGTGTCCTTGGGGTCACGGAGTCGCGCGTCTCCCAGATCCACGGCCATGCGCTCTCCGCCCTGAGGGCGATCCTCGAGGCGGAGCGAACGAAACCCGGAGAAACGCTGATTTAAGCAAGCGCTGACTTGATGGGGCGGGAGATTGCCCTTTGTCTTATTTGGATGATCCCTCGCTCTCGGGCGCGGGGGGCTCGGGGCAGGTCAGGGGGGAGCGGCTTTGTACGAAGGTGTCCTGAAGCTGGAGGCGAACGATCAGGGGGTCTGGATCTCGGCCCTCAAGGAGGATATCTCCCAATCCGAGGCGCTGGCGTGTCTGAGGGAGAACGGGGTACGGAAGTACGACATGAAGCTCCTTGAGGAGTTTCTCAGGCTCAAGAGCCGGAGTCCGTTCCGGATCGCTCCCCGGGACCCTCTGCAGGAGAAGGACGCTCAGATCCTGATCCGCCTCGCGAGGGACAATATGTCCGTCACGGCGTCCCTTGAGGCCCCTTTTTTCACCAAGCCATGGCCTACCGAGCAGGACGTGAGGGATGCGCTGGCCCAGAAGGGGGTCGTCTTCGGCATCGACGACGAGGCGATTGCGGACCTGATCCGGAACAGGGTCCTGGACGACTCCCCCGTGGTCGCGAAAGGGGCTCCGCCGCGCGAGGGTAAAAACGCCAGGATCGAGCTCAGGGTCGACCCCGATAAGCCCCTGGAGGTGGACGAGCACGAAAGGGTGGATCACTGGAAGCGGAGCACTCTCGTCAACGTCGTCGTGGGGCAGGAGGTTGCGGTGAAGCATCCGGCCGTCCCGGGGGAGAACGGGACGACGGTGATCGGCTCCGTGGTGAAGGCGGCCGCCGTGAAGGACGCTGCGTTTCCTGCGGGCAGCGGCCTTGCCGTGGCCGAGGGGAATGAGCTCTCCCTGGTCGCGGTTGCGGACGGACAGTTGGTGTGGAGGGACCGCAAGCTGACCGTGATCCCCGAGCTGGAGATCAGGGGAGACGTCGACTTCGGCGTCGGCAGCGTCGACTTCACCGGGGCCGTCAGGATCAAGGGGGCGGTTCGGGAGGGGTTTCACGTCATCTCCGTGGGCGACATCGAGATCGGGGAGATGGTCGAGGGCGCCCATGTGGAGAGCCGCGGCAGCGTGACCGTCTACGGCGGGGTTCGCGGGATGTCCAAGGGGATCGTCCGTGCCGGTGGCGATGTCGCGCTGGGTTTTGCGGACCAGGCGTCCATCTTCTGCGGAAACCTCTACGTCAAAAATGCCCTCCTTCACAGCCACGCCACCGTCCAGGGGTCCGTGATCGTATCCGGAGGGGGCAAGGCCCAGATCGCAGGCGGCCGGATCGAGGCCGGAACCGAGGTCTCCTGTCAGATCCTGGGGAGCGAGATGGGGACGCGCACCGAGGTCGTCGTCGGCATTCCGCCCGACCAGCTGGAGCGTCGACGGAACCTCCAGGCCGAGATCGCTCAACACAAGGAAAACCTGACGAAGCTGGAGGCCAACCTCGTGTTTTTGAAGAAGCTCGAGGCAGCCGGCCAGCTCGACGATCCGAAGCGTGCGATGATGGTGTCGGCGACGAAGATGAAGTTTCAGCTGCAGGCCGCGCTGAGTCCGCTTCAGGATGAGCTCGCGGTCCTCGAGGAACGCCTCAACGCGGTCCGGAGCAGGGGCATCGTCCGGGCCCGGGAGGTCTGCTACCCTGGGGTCATGATCTCCCTGAGGGGGATATCCTACGCGGTTCGGGAGGTGTGCAGGTTCAGCTCCTTCGTCGTGGAGAGCGGGACGGTGGTCCTGAAGCCCTTCGACTATCAGCCCTGATTTTTCCGCTCCTCGAGTCCTCGCCTCCAGGGAATCGAGAAGCCGAAGGAGACGGCGTGTCCCGTGAGTCCCTTGTGAAGGGGCGCACTCGGTAAGGAGGTGTTTTTGTGGTCCAGCCGATAAGCCTTTTGATGGCTCATTTCAACGTCGAACACAGCGCCCAGATATCCCGGGACGCCATTGCCGCGGCCCAGCAGACCGCCCAGGGGCAGGAAGTGGTGCAGGAGAGCGTGAGGCGCACCCAGAGGGTTCAGGCCAGCCTGGCCGCCGCCGAGGTGCGGAAGGTGCGGCGCAGGGATGAGGACGAGGATGGCGGGCGCCGGCGGGACCGGGAACAGGAGGGGAATGAGAGCTCCTTCCGGGCGTCGGCGCACTCCGGCGATGACGGGGAGGTAAAGGAGCTGAAGGGCGAGGGAACGCCTCAGAGGTCCTTCGATTTCTACGCCTGAGCCTTCCTGCGCGTCTCTGGGCGAGGGGCCGGTCCTGAGGGGCTGGAGCTTTGAGGGTACGGTTTGGGTTACGGAAGGAGAAAACGGATGGCCTCGGCAAACAACAACCTGGGTTATGTCTCCGTCGAGGGCGCGGAGGGGCAGTTTCGCGGGGCCTCCCTCGTCGTGGACCAACGGGGCATACCGATGGATTTCCGCTACACGGACCCGATACGTCCCTCGCGCCTGGAGCGCATCCTCTACGGCAGCGCCCTGGACGTCTACCTGCGTGAGGAGCTGATCCTGCAGAGCCTGCTGGGGGCGGTGGAGACGACCCCGTCGCTCTGGGTCTGCAGCGAGGGCGACCTCCTGGCGCCCCTGAAGGCGGCGGGCAAGGGCAGGGCCATCTTCCTGGCCCCCTCCGCCCACGCCCCGCTCGAGGCCGCCGGGGCCGTGGAGCCCACGGGCGAGGCGGAGGTTCTGTTGATCCAGGCGGATTCCGTCAGCGCTCCCCTTCGGGCCTCCTTCTCCCCCGGAACGCGGCCCGACGAGATCAAGCAGGTCGTCTCCCTGCTGGTGGAGGCGGCGAGGACGATGGAGCTCCTGGAGCCCTTCGGACGGATCGAGAAGGCGCTGCTCTCCCTGAAGGAGGAATAGGGCTCCTTGTCCCTGGCGGAGATCCGGGAATATCTCTCGCGCCATTTCCTGGGGAGGGTCCGGGTGAAGCGGTGCGATCCGCCTTTGCCGCCGCCGGAGTGTCATGCGCTGCGGCGCGCGGTGGAGACGCATCCGATCCGAACGCGGATGAGGGTCCTGTCCGCGGAGCTCTTCTCCGTCGGCGGCATGAGCTGTTCCCATCGGGGTTTCCGTTTTTCCTCCCAGCTCGTGCGGGGGAGGGGAAGGCGCATTGCGCGCTACGTGCCTCGGGAGATCGCCGTCGGGAGGGTGAGCCTTTTGTCCGTGCGCGTTCTTCCCGGCTTGGAAAGGATGCTCAGGCTTCCTCAGGAGCGCGGCAACCGCCTGCAGTGGCAGCGCTCCCGCCCGAGGGCCGCAGGGGAGATGATCCTGGCCTGGTACGGTCCGATCGTGGAGGGGGCCGTCGTGAAGCTGACCCTGAACAGGCAGCGGGGAACGCTCCTGATCTGGTATAATCCTCAAAGCAGGCACTTCAATCCCAGGGGGCTTTACCTGTACCGCCGTCTGGGGATGAACGAGAAGCCCGAGTGGCGCTGGGTGTAGTTGACGGTTCCTGCGACAGCTTTGACAATACTCTTGGGAGGTTCGTGTTTCGAATGATTGAGGAGAAGAAGGCTGAGACTTCTTCGGTTCGCGTTGGGGATCTGGCGGAGTGCACGGTGGAGCAGATCATGCCCTACGGTGCTTTTGTCCGGCTGTCGACGGGGCAGCGGGGGATGATCCACATCTCCGAGCTCTCGTTCAACTTCGTCAAGAAGGTTGAGGATGTCCTCACCCTCCAGCAGAACATCAAGGCCCGCGTGATCAAGATCGACGAGAAGGGGCGCATCGACCTCTCCCTGAAGAAGGTCGAGGAACGTCCTCTGATCCAGGCTCCCTCCTCCCGGGAGGACAAGGACGGATTCGAGAAGAAGATGGCCTCCTTCCTGAAGACCAGCGAGGCCAAGATTGCGGATCTCAACAGCAAGATGAACGCGTCGAAGGGCAGGAAGAAGCCCGGAGGGCGTTCCAAGGGTTAGTCGTGTGCCGCGGTTTTCCGGGGAGGCGGAGGCCTCCCTTTTTTATCAGCTCCTGAGCCCCGGTGAGCTCAGGGCCCTCGCAGGGCGGATGGAGGGGCGCCGGTTCGACCCCTCCCTGGTCCTGGGAACGGGTCCCCGCTGCCGCTTCGGCGGGGTGCGCGTCTTGGTCTGTGCGCCTGTGGCGGGGCTGCGCCCGTTCCCCACGACCTTCTGGCTCGTCTGTCCCTGGCTGGTGCGGCGGGCCGGGACGGTCGAGTCCGCGGGGGGCGTTCGGGCCCTCGAGGATTGGCTGACAAAGCGGGCCCCGGAGGCGTGGCGGCCGTACAACCGGGAGCACCAGCTTCTGCGGATAAAGCTGACGGCCCCGTTGGAGCGGAGGCTGCTGCGCCGCTTCCGCCCGGCGGTCTGGGAGCGTCTGAGGCTCGCCGGGGTCGGTGGCATCCGCTACGGGGAGGAGGTCCGCGTGAAGTGCCTCCACCTCCAGACGGCGTCGTGGCTCGCGCTTGCGCGGCATCCCGGGGGGCCATGGCTTGCCGGGGAGGGGCTGGACGGGGACCTGTCTCTTATACACATCTGACGCTGCCGACGACTAGTCGAGTG
>NZ_CAUUGJ010000091.1:0-9142 GCF_963544685.1 uncultured Fretibacterium sp.
GCTCTCCATACCTGCGCCGCGCCGTCTACCTGGCGGCTAACGCCGCACGACGCTTTGATCCTGTATTCAAGGAATTCTATGACAGGATGATTGCCAGGGGCAAACATCCCAAACAGGCCTTAGCCGCCGTCGGCACAAAACTTCTGAGGGTGATTCACGCCGTCATGACTTCGCAGAAACCCTACAATCCTCAAAAACTTTTACCCCCTGCTGCCATTTCTCAACTAAACCCTTGACTTTTTCTAGCAGGTCTTCAGCGATACTTCATGAGAATGAAGCCCGTCCCGTTATGGGACTCAAAGATGTTAAATGATAGAGAAGAAACCATTCAGGGCCATTCTACAGACGATACGAAAGGTAATAGTACCGTAGCGGGATCGAGTTGCGTGAAGGACAAGCACCGAGGAGAAGCCCGGCGGCTCCAAACGTTCCTGCTCAGATGGTGCTCCGGACCGGAGGGGTCGGGGGCCCCATGACCGCGGGAGCATCCTTATCCGTCTCCCCGCAGGCCCGCGTCATCGTTTAGACCATCCTCTCGCCCGCGTTTTTCGTAAAAGGTGCGGTTGACCGATAGCGACAACCGGTTTGTAGAATATAACCTACGACAGAACGCGGTTTCGGAAGCCGTTATATCCACTCAAGTTTCGGTTCGGCCGCCGGGTTCGCAGAACCGAGGCGATTTCAACTATCGAGGAGGCAGTGGCGATGGAGTACGTGAAGCTGAACAACGGGGTCATGATGCCCCTGGAGGGGTTCGGGGTCTTTCAGATACCGGATCGGGACGAGTGCGAGCGCGTCGTGCTTGACGCCCTCGAAGCCGGCTATCGGCTGATCGACACCGCGGCCGTGTACGGCAACGAGGAGGCGGTGGGCGCTGCGATCCGAAAGAGCGGTCTGCCCCGCGAGGAACTGTTCGTGACGACGAAACTCTGGGTGCAGGACGCAAGCTGCGAGGGTGCGAAATCGGCCCTGCGATCCTCGTTGAGGAAGTTGGGGCTCGATCATGTGGACCTCTACCTCGTCCATCAGCCGATGGGGGATTACCACGGCGCATACCGCGCGATGGAGGAGATGTACCGGCAGGGTATGACGCGGGCCATCGGGGTGGCGAACTTCTATCCTGCCGTCCTCGCGGACCTCTGCGAGACGGCCGAAACGATCCCGGCGGTGAATCAGGTGGAGCTGCACCCGTTTTTCGCGCAGGAGGCGGCGCTTGAAAACATGAGGGCGTATGGGGTGCGTCCCCAGGCGTGGGGCCCTCTGGCGGAGGGAAAGCACGGTATCTTCACCCATTCGGCGCTTGCCGGGATCGGGGAGCGATACGGCAAGTCGTCCGCGCAGGTGGCGCTGCGCTGGAACGTTCAGCGCGGGGTCTCCGTCATTCCCAAGTCCGTCCGCAGGGAGCGCATGGAAGAGAACTTCGACATCTGGGATTTTGCCCTGACGGACGATGAGATGGCGGCGATCGCAAAGATGGACCTGGGCCGCAGCGAGATCGTGGACCACGGCGACCCCGCCTTTGTGAGGATGCTTCACGGGGTGAAAATTCACGCGTGAGGCGGCCGGTAGAGGGCGCACCGGCTCGGAAGCCCTACTACATTAAAGATAACCTTTAAGTTGCAGGCAAGAGACGATCCACGCCCGTTTTACCGCATGCAAGACGGGCGTCTTCAAAAATGAAACGAGGGACTGTTTATGACGTTTCGCGACGGACAATACGACGTGTTCAAGATGTTCGACAAGCAATGGGCACTGGCGGCGGCGGGTACCGTGGAGGATTTTGACGGCTGCACCATCGGCTGGGGCAGTCTTGGCAGCCTCTGGGGATTGAGGAGCGACGGGCGGCTGATCGTGACGATCTACGTCAACCCTCTGCGATATACCAGCGAGTGCCTGCTGAAAAACGATTGTTTCACCGTTTCTTTCTTTGAAGAAAAATATCGCAGGGATTTGTTGACGCTCGGAACGAAATCGAAACGGGATTGCGATAAATTTGCGATGACCTCACTGACCCCGGAGAGGCACGGGCAGGGCGTCGTCTTCAGCGAGGCGAACCTGACCTTCATCTGCCGGAAGCTGTACTGGGAGCAGTTCAATCCGGGCCACATCGACCCGGAGGTCGCGCGCGAGATCTACTCGGACCGCCCGCCGCACTATCAGTTCATCGGCGAGATCACGGAGGTCCTCGACAAACGGTGAGGGGGCGAAAAATGTGTTTTTGAAATGTTCGCCGACCGCTCTGAGGGAATGGTGGCGGCCGAACGTGGAGGGCGTCACTCGTGTCCGAAGGGGCCTGTGGAAAATGTGTGGAAGCCGGAACGGCTGGCTTTTGCTGCCGCTGCTGCTGATGGCTCTGCCGGGCTGTGGGGGCGCCGCTTCGAACGCTGAAAAAACGGGAGAAGTGACGCAGGTGACGGAGAGCACGAGGATATCGGATGTGATCGACGACCCGTTGTTCGGCGACTGCGGGAGGCTGCTCTTTCCCGTGGATTCCGGTTATTGGGGAGGCGATACCCTGGGGAGCCTGAGCCTCGCGTGGTACAGCCATGTCCGGCCCGCGAGGACCGTCGGGATCGTGAACGCCCTGAGGGAGCAGGCGTCCGCCGGGAATCAAATTTTCTACCGCATCTACTCCGAGGAGGAGATGAGGGCGGACCCGCGAAAGGCCGATGCCGGACTGTTCTTCTTCAGGGGAAGGCCGGGCGCGAGATTCGCGCTCTGCAGCGCGGGCGGAGGCTTTGTGTACGTCGGGGCGATGCACGACAGCTTCCCTCACGCCCAGGAGCTCTCGAAGAAGGGGTACAACGCGTTTGCTCTGATCTATCGCCCGGGCGCGGGGACGGCCTGTGAGGACCTTGCACGGGCCATCGTCTTCATTCACGAACATGCGAGGGAGTTGGGGGTGGACGTGAGCGATTATTCCCTGTGGGGCGGGTCTGCCGGGGCGCGCATGGCGGCCTGGCTCGGTTCCCGAGGAACCGGGGCCTTCGGTGAGAAAAGTTGCCCGCGGCCCGCGGCGGTCGTCATGCAGTATACGGGCCTGTCGGAGGTGACGGGGGACGAGCCGCCCACCTACAGCTGCGTGGGGACGGACGACGGGATCGCCTCCTACCGCACGATGCAGGAGCGGACACGCAGAATACGTGCCCAGGGAACGGATGCGGAGATCGAGGTGTTCGACGGCCTTCCCCACGGCTTCGGGCTGGGCGAGGGGACCGTCGCGGAGGGCTGGCTCGATTGTGCGGCGGCTTTCTGGGAGAGCCAGATGCGCTGAGGATTTCGGCGGGGGGATAGGCGGGGAACACGGAGAGCCGAGGGAGCCAACGCGGAGGAACATAGGGCTTGTCTTGAGCCTTCGCCTGCTTCGCCATCAGCTCGGTCAGGGGCATATTCCCACCCTCCCGTATAACGGTCTTCGTCCTTCTACAGTTTATTATACGGGTTCGCTCTGACCCGATATGAATTTCCATGAATATCATAAGGGGTCAAAAAAAGTAAAACCCCTGAAGGATCAGGGGGGTGTGGTCCTGTGATATGCGGTGTTTGTTTTAACTGGCGGTCCCAGCGGGATTCGAACCCGCGTCGCAGCCTTGAAAGGGCTGTGTCCTAGGCCCCTGGACGATGGGACCGCTTTTGAGATTGGATTGGTGAGCCGTGTGGGACTTGAACCCACGACACCCGGATTAAAAGTCCGGATACGGGAAAAAGCATTTTGGGGGACCACAAACCACTGCAAACACTGCATTGTTAAATTGTAGTCGATTGTATGGTCCGGTGTCGGAAAACGCTTGTTCTCCCCCCCTGTCTCTCGTCGAGATTTCGGGCTTTCTCATGCAGAAGATCATCCGGTTGTTTTTGGCCTTCCGTCAGGCCGAGGGGCTGGCGAGGCGTACCCTGGAGGATTACCGCGCCCATCTGACGGCGTTCTCCGCGCGAATCCCCGAGGGGACGGAGGACTACAGGGCGGCCGTCCTCTCTTACCTGAGCGATGACATCAACCCCAACACCCACAACCTCCGTTTCGCGTACCTCAAGAAGTTCTTCAACTGGTGCCTGGAGGAAGGCCTGCTCTCCTGTGCTCACCCCTTGGCCGGGCTCAAGAAGCGCCGTCCCGTGGGGCGCATCGTGCACATCGAGACGGACACCCTGGCCGATCTCCTGAGGCTCCCGGACAGGCGGACCTTTACGGGGCTGCGGGACTACGCCCTGATCCTGTTCTCCCTGGACTGTGGGGCGCGGCCTGGAGAGAGCCTCCAGCTTCGGCCCGGGGACTTCGACCTGGCGGGCCTTCTGGTGACGATCCCCGCCCCTGCGGCCAAGACGAGGCAGGCCCGGACCGTCCCCATCACGGCGCAAACGGTGCTGGCGGTTCAGGCCCTCTTGGCCGCACGTCATCCGGAATGGGGAGACGCCCCTGTGTTCTGCTCGGAGGATGGGGGGGCGTATGGCGTGCGCTCCTGGGGGCATCGTTTGAAGGATTACGCGGCCCGGCTGGGGAAGACGATCACGCCGTATCATCTGCGGCACGCAGCGGCCCTGGGGATGCTCCGGAGGGGGATGAACGTCTTCGCTCTGCGGGACATGATGGGGCACGCCGACCTTTCAACGACGCAGAAGTACCTTGCCCTGACGCTCGACGACCTGAGGAAGGCCCACGCCGGGAGCAGCCTCGTCGACGAGGTGGCACCCCGCCGCCACAGGGTGAGGAAGGTTTGAAGGGGAGACCCGGCCAACAAAAAGGGCGTCCACTTTCTGGACACCCTTGAGGGGGACGCCCCAGAATCTCCGAGAGAATTTTCGAGGGTAGGTAATTCGGCGGATTGTGTACCGTACACACTTGTTTTGGGAATACCCTCAGAATTTCTGAGGGTATTCGAGGCCCGTCCTGCCGGGGGCCGGTACAAAAAAACTTGTATCAAGGCCAAGGGGCGGGGGTCGTTCGCTTGACAGATTTATCAAGCAAAAAGGGTCTTGCCTCTGTAGGTAATTCGGCGGAGTGCGGCTTAGCCGCATCCAGCAATTCAGAATCTTTCCCGGCCTACCTGTAGACTTCTCTCCTGTGGCCAAGGAAGTAAATCTGTGTTACCCCCCTCCGGGGCACGACCTCAGGAGGGCGTCGGTTTTTCAGCAGGAGACTCTACAGGTCGGGTATAGGCGGGTCTTCACGACCGCCCCGCTTTTTGTCCCCGCCTTTTCTTTCCGGGCCGCCACGAGCCGTTGCGTTGTACTCGTCCAAGTCGGCTTTGAGATACAGTTTCCCCCGAATGCAGGGGATGCGTCCGGCCTTGGTCTGCTGTGAGAGGTTCTGGCGGCTCATCCCCAAATAGTCCGCTGCCTCCGTGGAGACGAAGACCTCGGCCTCCACCCTTTCTCGAAACTCCTCCGTCTGTTTCTTCATGCCGCGTCCTCCCCTGCGTGTTCTCAATGAGTTCAGTGCAGGGACCTATTGAATCAAAGGATATCTTGTCCGAACTCGTGACCGCCGATCAGTTCGGAGACGGCTTCGCAGAACTGCCGAAACTCCAACCCCGGTTTGCCTGTCCCGTGCGGCGGCAACTCATCTATCGGGCCTTTGATGTCGATTGCCCGATCAGGGTAGGTGATCTGGATATTCCATGAAGGCGGCATCCAATCGAGCACATCTTCATTCTCCCCGGCTATAGGGCGGGACTTCCACTCAAATACGCCCAAAGCATCGAGGCGTTCCCTGAAGCGACGCCAAACATCCTCAGAGGGAGCGGGATATTCGACAGCGCCTTTTGCCTGCCGAAAATACCTGATTACAGGAGAAACATCCTCCCCCCAAAAATCTGCATCCTCAACCGGGTTGTATTCAACTCTCCGGAAATCCTGGAAGGTTCCGAACGCATTGTCCAGCAAAAAACAAAGATAGACCCGTTCCGGTTTGTGGTCCTCCATCTCCTGCCCCTCCTCCCCGGTCAAAAGATCGCCGGGATACCGGCCTGCCTGCACAGGGCGTTTGCCGTGATGCGGTCAAAGGTCGTGTGACGTTTGACCGGGACCATCTTGCCCTTGCTGTTGCTGTAGATGCTGTGATTGCTGCCCTCCCGTTGCAGAAAAAAACCGTATTGCTCCAAGTGCCTCACGAGGTCGCGTCGGTTAACCGACATGCGACACCTTCTCCATGGCCACAGGGAGAGGCTCAAAGAGTACCTGAGCCTGAGGGGGGACCTGCCCCGTCTCCAGGTAGGCCCTCGTCATCTCCTGGGCGGCGTCTATCAGCATGGCCCGGCACTCCTCCAGGGTGCCCCCCTCCGTGATGACCTCCGGCCATTCGAGGAGCTGCCCCATATAGCCCGCCTCTATCTTCGTGTAGCAAGCCGTGTAGGTCGTCATCTCCTACCCCTCCTCTTCGCTGAAAATCTTCTCCCGGCAAGTATGCGCCTCCAGCCAAGAGCGCAGACCGTTAAAATCGAGCGTTCCCCGAGCCAGGGACAGGGCCGTCTCGGCAATCTCCTTCTCGCTCGCTTGGAGTCGCAAGCCATTCTCGGAGAGGAACAGCGTCATCAGGAGAATCCCCAAGCGCTTGTTGCCGTCCTGGAGGGGGTGCCCCTGGATGATTGAGCGCCCTATCACTGCGGCCAGAGCCAAGATGTCGCTGCCGTAGTAATGCGAGACTGCGGCCAAGTTGGCAACATAACCGATGGGGTTGAGGTTGATAATCCCGATGGGGTCTCCGGCATACTGCTCCTGCAGGAGGAGCACGGCGTCAAGTATGGCCTCCTCATCGAGCCATTCAATACCTTGCGAGCTCATCGAACGCTCCCTTGTGTTCCTCGATGATCCGTGACATCAAGGCCCTCCGGGCTTCACGACGTCGGTCCCCCTTCTCCTGTGGCTCCCTGTCGTCCCCTTGGCGGCAGATGACGCCGGTATTCCCATGCCTCAGCAAAACGCCTTTGACGGCCATCTCCTACCCCTCCTCCCCCTTGGCCGCAGACACCGCTGCCGCGACTTCCTCACGCAGCGCGGCCCGCTCCGCCTTCACCCGCTCAGATCGGGGCTTCACGCCCGGAGGCAGCGGCTTGTGGTTCAATACCGCCTCACGCGGGATGATCCAGGACGAGCCCACCTTCGCGGCTCCAGGGAAACGCCCTTCACGGCATAGTCGTCCTACCCGGCTTCTGTCTAGCCCCATAATATTGGCCGCTTCTTGCACTGATACAAATTCCTCTCGTGGATTCATCGTCATGCCTCCTCGTGTATAGTTTACTATCCTAGGTTGAGGATAGAATAGGTAATAATACTTATTTATTCTAACCTCAACTGAGGATAGAATATCTCCATCAACCAAGGCAAGGCAGCTTGACAAGGCGAGGCCCAGGGGACGGGCAGAGGAGGTCCCCCCAACCGGGGAGCGGGAGTCGGGAGCGTCAGGCGCGACGAGCGGCGGAGAACGCGAAGAGCCGGGGGAGGCAAGGCGGAGGCGAGACCGAGGCCGAGCGGGACAAAACGAAAGGAGATGATCGGTATGGAGGATCGGTACGTGCTGATGTCGGGGACTGGGGACTTCGACGAGGTCATCCGGGGGACGGCGGCGGAGTGCTCCATGGGGTACTGCGAGATCATGGGGCACGAGCTCCGGGTGGATCGGGACGAGGACGGGGATTGGTTCTACTCCCGCAACACCACGGGGGACGAGGACGACTGGGAAGAGTACGACCGGGTGCCCTGCGACGGGGACGAGGCGGAGGCCCTGAAGGAGACTCACAGGTGGTTCTTCCTGGACTACCTGAACGACGCGGATAGCCTCGAAGGCAGCGACCTGGTGACGGTCCCCGAGGAGGAGGCCGGGGCGTTCCTGCTGGACTACGACGAGCTGCTGGGGTTCATCACGGCGCGGGAGGTCCGGGACCACTGCCTGGATCTGGACGAGGAGCTCGAGACGCGGCTCTGGTTCCACGAGAACCGGGGGAAGAGGAAGGCGGCCTAGGGGGGCGACCCTGGACCGCCGCGCACCACAGGAGGACGTATCAACCCGAGGGCGGTTCCATTGTACCGCCTTCGGGGACCAATTCCAAGGGAGGCTGTGACGATGGGACAGAAGGAGCTTGCGGAGAAGGTCAGGGAGCTGAAGGGGCTCAAGCAGATGGCCGAGGAGCTGGCGGCGGAGATAGCGTCCATCAAGGACGACATCAAGGCGGAGATGACGGCACGGGGCGTGTCCGAGATGCTGGTGGACGTCTTCAAGGTCCGCTGGACCAAGGTCCTGAGCAAGCGGTTCGACACGACGGCGTTCAAGGCGACCCACACCGAGCTCTATGGGCAGTACGTGAAGGAGGTCGAGACGCGGCGGTTCAGCGTGGCGTAGGGGAGAGCGGGGGCCTCCTTGGCCCCCCCTTCGGTATCAGGAGACGAACGTAAGGGAGGGAGGGCATGACCCGATACCCAGAGGCACCGATGGGGTACGAGCCGGGCGATATCCCGTTTGACGACCCACGCTCCGACGAGGACGATTTGTCGGAGCGCGAGCCGGAGGGGAGGCCCGGCAAGAAGAAAAAGAACAGAGGAGAGGTGAGATTTTTCAGGATGTCCGCCGCGATATGGAGCGACCCCAACCTTCACCTGAAGCGTTTCACGGCGAACGGGCGCTATCTGTTTCTGTCGCTCCTGTTCGCAAGGCATTCCCGAATGAGCGGGCTGTTCCCATTCCAGCAGGGATTGATATGCGGGGACACGGGGCTCTCGGAAAGCGAGCTCAAGGGGGCGATGGAGGAGCTGATTGCCGCCGGGCTGGTCTACTTCGACCCCAGGGGACAGACCGTCTTCGTCCCCTACATGATGGACAACGCCGTATTCTCCCCAAACAATCTCATCGGCATGTTCCAGGACGCACGGCAGACCATGACGTACACGAGGCTTTTCGAGCCTTTCGCCGAGCGTTTGAAGGAATGGGCCGAGTATTTCCTTACGAGGCTCCGCAAGGAGGGGAGCGACTCCGCGCAGGAGGGGGACCGCGCAGGGCTGAAAACGCTGTCGAACCTCATCGACGAGATAGAGGAGACGGTCGAGGACGCCCGTTTCGACTGGGAGTGAAAGGGGGGAGGGCTCCCCCCACCCCCAGGGGGGACCTCCTCCCCCTGTCTCTTATACACATCTGACGCTGCCGACGACTAGTCGA
>NZ_CAUUGJ010000092.1:0-9082 GCF_963544685.1 uncultured Fretibacterium sp.
ATGTAGCTCCGTCTCGTGGGCTCGGAGATGTGTATAAGAGACAGAGGGGGAAGACGGAGCTATGGCGGCTATAACGGCAGTGGCGGTTACCGGGGACGTCGGGGCTGGTAAGTCCACGGCTGCCCGCCTGTTCGAGTCGCTCGGGGGCGTGAGGTTCGACGCGGACGCCGTCGTGGCGGAGCTCTGGAGGCGGCCGGATATCGTCGGGGCTGCGGTCGGGCGGTGGGGATCGGGGATCCTCGACTCCGAGGGACGCGTCGTGTTCGCCCGTGCTGCCGCGCGTCTGTTCTCCTCGCGGGCCGAGTACGACTGGGGCTGCGCCCTGCTGCACCCGCCGGCAAAGGCGGAGCTGGCCCGCCGCGTCGCGTCGCTGGACCCCGAACGGGACTGGGCCGTTGCGGAGATCCCGATGCTCTTCGAGTCCGGCGTCCCCGATTGGGTCACGGCGACGGTCTTCGTGACGGCCTCCCGGGACGTCAGGGCGGAGCGCTGCCGGGCGCGCGGGTGGGACGACGCGGAGCTTCCGCGGCGGGAGGCCTTCTTCCTGCCCTCGGAGGAACGGGCCGCCCGAAGCGACTTCGTGGTGCGCAACGACGGCGGCCTGGACGACCTGGAGCGTTCCGTCCGCGCCGTCCATAAGCGTGCCGTGATCGAGAAACTGAAGGGGGCGTCCCTGCGATGCAGCTGATCACCAGTCACCTGAACACCGATTTCGATTCCCTGGCGAGCATGATCGCCGTCCGGAAGCTCTACCCGGACGCGATGATCTGCCCCCCCGGCGCCATGGGCCGCAAGGTTCGGGACTTCATGGCGCACTACGGGCATCAGTGGAAGTTCCTGAAGCCCAAGAACGTCCCCATGGAACAGGTGACCTTGATGGTCGTCGTGGACACGCGGGCGCGGAGCCGCATCGGCACCTTCGCGGCCCTCGCCGGGCGGCATGACGTGAGCGTGCATATCTACGACCATCACCCGCCCACCGTGGACGACATCCCCGCCGAGACGATGCAGTGGGCCCCCATAGGGGCGACGGTGACGATGCTCGTGGAACAGCTCGTCAGGGAGCGCAAGCCCATATCGCCCGAGGAGGCGACACTCTTCGCCCTCGGGATCTACGACGATACGGGGGCCCTGACCTACGAGTCCACGACCGCGCGGGACGTCCTGGCGGTGGCCCGTCTTCGGGAGATGGGGGCGGACCTGTCCCGGATCCTGGCGCGGGCGGAGGTCTCCATGCCGGCGGCGGAGCGTCGCCTGCTGGACGTCCTGGCGGAGAACGCCAGGGAGAGCTACATCAACGGGGCCAAGGTGCTGTCCACCTGGGCGGAGACGGAGGAGTACGTGGAGGGCCTTTCCCTCTTCGTGCACCGCCTGAGGGACTACTGCGAGTCCCACGTCACCCTGGCGGCGGTGCGCAGCGGGGGGCGCAAGATCAGCCTGATCGTCCGCAGCGCCCCCGGGGTGCTGAACGTCAAGGAGTTCCTGACGCCCTACGGCGGCAGCGGCCACGTCCAGGCGGGCTCGGCCACGGTCCTGAACCGGGACCCGCAGGAGCTGCTGGCGGAGCTGGAGGAGGACCTGCATCGGCGCATTCCCCGGATGCTCGACGTGGCGAGTGTCATGACCTCCCCCGTCCTGGCGGTCTCTCCCGACGCCATGGTGGACGAGGCGTACCGGACGATGATCCGCTTCGGCCACCAGGCTCTGCCCGTCGCCCTGGAGAACGGCGAGGTCGCGGGCATGATGACGCGCAAGGACCTGGACAAGGCGCATCTGCACGGCTTCGACCGCGCGCGCATCCGCGACTTCATGACGGAGGGCGTCATCGGGATATCCTCGGAGGCCTCGATCGACGAGGCGCATCGGCTGATGGCGACCTACAGCTTCGAGCGGCTTCCGGTGCTCAAGAGCGGTAGGCTGGTGGGCATCCTGACGCGGGCCGACCTCGTCCGTGCCCTCTATCGGAGCTTCCAGCCCTCGGGGGAGACGGACGCGAGGTCGGGCTTCCTGTGGATGGAGGGGGTCGCCCCGCTGATGGAGTCCTCGTTCTCCCCGCGCATCCTCGACCTGCTGCACCGCATCGGCGCCCGGGCGGAGACGATGGGGATGAAGGCCTACCTGGTGGGCGGAACGGTTCGAGACATCCTGATGGGGGTGAGGAACCTCGACCTCGACATCGCCGTCGAGGGGGACGCCGAGGAGCTGGTCCGCAGCTGGGACGAGCCGGGGTGCCGGGGCACGGTGCACGGGCGTTACAAGACGGGGACGATCACGTTCCCGGACGGGCTGAAGGTGGACATTGCGACGGCGCGGCGGGAGTTCTACGAGCATGCGGCGGCCCAGCCGACGGTCGCCGGCGACTCCCTGAAGCAGGATCTGGCGCGGCGCGATTTCAGCATCAACGCGATGTCCGTCTCCCTGAGCGAGGGGGATTGGGGGACCCTGACGGATTATTTCGGGGGCAGGGAGGACCTCCGGGAGGGGGTCCTGCGCATCCTGCACAACCTCAGCTTCGTGGAGGACCCCTCCCGGATCCTCAGGGGCATCCGGCTGGAACAGCGTCTGGGGCTGCACTTCGAGGACAACACGCTGCGGCTCCTGCACAGCGCGGTGGGGGGAGGGCTGCTGGGACGCCTCTCGGGAGTGCGGGTGCGCATGGAGCTGGAGATCGGCACCGGCGAGGCCCGCTTCCGCCGGATCGTGATGCGGATGCAGGAGCTGGGGATCTGGGAGGCGCTGTTCCCAGGCTTCCGCCTCGGCACCTCCATAGAGCGGAGGCTGCACGTCCTCGAGCGGTTCCTGCCGCGCGCGCGCAGGGTGGGGGTGGACTTCAAGGGAATGGAATGGATCGTCGGCATGGCCGTGGTGCTGGCCAAGTCGCCGCCGGCCGTGCGCTTTGCCGCCATGGACCGTCTGGGGCTGCGCCCCGCCGAACGGCGGGAGATGTCGATCTGTTTCGACTGCTGGCCTCAGGTGGAGCAGTTCCTGGGAGGGAAGAAGAACCCGAGAAATTCGGAGATCTACCTCTTTTTCAAACCGTATGGCCCGGCGCCCCTCCTGTTCTGGATGACCTGCATGAAGCGCTGGCAGTCCCGGCGTCATGTCGTTCGTCACCTGCTCTCTTGGACGCCGCTGCGAGGGGAGCTCACCGGCGACGACCTCGTCGGCATGGGGCTGAGGGGCTCCGAGATCGGGGAGGTGCTTCAGGGGATACGGCTGGCCCGCATGGACGGGCGCCTTTCGACGCGGGAGGGCGAGATCGGCTACGTCGAAAGCCGCCTGGCCCACAGACGGTAATTCCCTTGGCGGTTCTGTCCGGCATTTTACGAGGGCGGGTTTCTCCGGCTGGCCTGTACAATGAGTGGGAATCCCCCATCCCGGCTGTCCTGCGGAGCGGGGGGAGCGGGGACCCCGTTTTCGGATTTGGGGTCCCCGGGAAGGAGTGGAGGTTTTGAGGCTTTTACAGGATCCGATGATGTTGCTGCTGACGCTGCCCGCCGTGCTGTGGGCGATATCGTTTCATGAGTTCTGCCACGGCTATGCGGCCAAGCTGGTGGGAGACCCCACGGCCGAGCGGTCGGGACGGCTTTCCCTGAATCCCCTGGACCATTTCGACCTCGTGGGGACGCTCATGCTCCTGCTCGTGGGGTTCGGGTGGGCCAAGCCCGTACCGATCAATACGCGCTACTTCCGCCACCCGCGCCGGGACCTCGTCATCGTCTCCCTGGCCGGAATCGTCGGAAACATCCTGACGGCGGTCGTCTGCGTGCTGTTTCTGCGCTTCCTGGGGGAGCCCTGGTACCGTCTTGCCGGAAGGGCCGGCATTACGGTTCTGATTCAGATGATCGTCATCAACGTGGGGCTGGCCGCCTTCAACCTGATTCCCATCCCGCCGCTCGACGGTTCGAGGGTGCTGGAGGCCTTTCTGCCATTCCGGTTCCTGCGGTACTACTACTGGCTGGAGCGGTACGGCATGATCATCCTCCTGATCCTTCTGGTGACGGGGATCGTCGACGTCCTCTTCAACCCGATCTTCAACTTTCTGTGGGGCCTGCTTCCCTTCAGATCCCCTTTCTGACCTCCGGAAGAGCCGTGAGCTTCTCCGTCGTCAAAACCTCGTGAGAAGGACGACCGAAGAGGGCTCCGCGATGTATAGTAAACAAGCGTAAACTATGTATTAGTCGTTGACTTTTTGTTTATTGTTCTCTATACTGCTTTACGTCCGAGACGAATCCCTCGGAGCGCCCTGTCCTTTTCTCATGGGGGCACAGCTTTCGAGGCCGAACAGGACCTCTCGGCCGTGGATTTTTCGGTTGTTCTTCGATATGGGATCTTCGATACCAATTCAGGAAGGAAGTTTTAGGATGGCGGGCAAGAAGGGTAAGGTCGTCCTTGCGTACAGCGGTGGTCTGGACACATCTGTGGCGGTGGTCTGGCTCTCGGAGCAGGGCTACGACGTGGTCACGATGACGGCGGACGTGGGGCAGAAGGTGATCGACCTCGAGGCGGCAAAGAGCAAGGCCCTGCACAGCGGCGCCGTGAAGGCCTATATCTTCGATCTGAAAAAGACCTTCGTCGAGAATTATGTCTGGCCCTCGCTGAAGGCCAACGGGATGTATCAGGGGACCTACCCTCTGACCTCGGCCCTGTCCCGACCGCTGATCGCCAAGACCCTGGTGGATATCGCCAACAGGGAGGGGGCCGTGGCGGTCGCCCACGGCTGCACCGGGAAGGGGCAGGACCAGGTGCGCATCGAGGTCTGCGCCACGGCGCTGAACCCCAAGCTGGAGGTCCTGGCGCCGGTCCGGGACTGGCACTTCAGCCGCGAGGCCGAGATGGACTATGCCGTGAAGCACGGGATTCCCGTCAAGGCGACGGCCAGCTCCCCCTACAGCATCGACGAGAACCTCTGGGGCCGCTCCATCGAGTGCGGCATGTTGGAGGATCCATGGAACGAACCGCCGGAGGACGCCTATGAGCTGACGGCCAACCCCCTGGGTGCGCCCAACGAGCCGGATTTCGTGGAGATTACCTTCGAGCGCGGGCTTCCGGTCGCCCTGAACGGCGAGAGGATGGACGGGGTCAGCCTGATCCTCAAACTGAACGAGCTGGCCGGCAAACACGGCGTGGGCCGCGTCGATATGGTCGAGGACCGGCTGGTCGGATTCAAGAGCCGCGAGGTCTACGAGTGCCCCGGCCCCATCACGCTGCTGAACGCCCACAGGGCCCTGGAGACCATGACGCTGGACAAGCGCGTGCTCATCACGAAGAGGGAGCTCGAGGTGCGCTTTGCGGAGCTGACCTACGAGGGCTATTGGTTCTCGCCGCTCAGGGACTGCATCGGGGCCTTTATCGACGAGACTCAGAAGTATGTGAGCGGCACGGTGAAGGTCCGGCTCTTCAAGGGGCAGGCCGTCGTCCGGGGGATGAAGGCCGGTAAGACGATCTACAGGCACGACCTGGCGACCTACTCCGAGGGGGATGCGTTCGATCACTCGGCGGCCGTCGGCTTCATCAAAATCTGGGGGCTGCCCGTCCGAACCTGGACCTCGACCTTCCCGCGCGACGATAAGGAGGAGCTGCCCATCGAGGCGTAATCCCTTCCTCCTGCGGTTTCCGTTTTGAAATCGGGCCCCTCCGCCGACGGGGGCCTATTTCGTCGGATTGGGAATCGGGGAGAAGCGCCGGCCTCTTCCCGGCGGCGCGGGGTTGGGTCCCCCTCCGGGGGAAAGGGCATCGGAGTTCTTGTTTCCTGCCGATGCCGCGCTTCGCCTCACGGTGTGAAATCCACAGCAGGAATAGACGCGGACGTCGTTCTCCCAAAACCATTTTACGTTCCGGAAGTCGTCCCGAACCCGTGATCTCATGCAGACCTTCCATCCCGTTTCCGGCGACGTGCCAAAGACGAGGCGTATCGTCTCCGCCCCGTCCGTGTAGAGAAGTTCGCCCTCACGCTCCGCGAGGACGGTCTCGAGCGCCCTTGCCAGATCGGAAGGTGCGTTTTGCCCCATCGGCCGCATCAAGGCGGCGGGCCGGGAACTCGCCAGCACGGTGCCCGCCCCGTCCAGGACGTCCGCCGTCAGGGACGAAGGAAGGCCCCGTGCCGTGACGAGCTTCTGAATCTCGAAGATATCCGTGTCCAAAACGGCAATCCCCGCCTGCCTCCGATCCGACGTATACACGGGGCAGGCTGCGGTGACCGTCGGAGCTCCGGTCAGCGGCTGCCTTCGGAACGGTAGCCACCGGGGCGAGGCCGGGCCTTTCCCGTCCCATGGCGTCCCGTCGCCGACGTCGCCCGGAAATGCTTCGAGTGTCTCGGGCCGTCCCTCGTCCTGGAAGGCATAGACGGCCAATGCTTCCTTGTCCGGGGACTCCCCTGCGGACAGGCTCAGGCCCAGCCCCGTGGCCGCATCGTAGGACGCGACGTAATGGGCCGGGAGGGCCCTGCAGCCGGACAGGTCCCCGGCCGCCCAGTACTCCCCGGCCTCCCGGGCCGCCTTCCTGAGGAGGACGCTCTTCTGCAGTCCCGCCGCGTGAAGGGCCTGCAGAATGCTCTCCGTCTCGGTTCGAAGCTGTGCGTCCATCCTTCCGGCAACGTAGTTCTGAGCCAGACGGTACCCCGGATAGCGGACTGCGGCCGCGAGGCAGAGGGCCAGCAGCGCCGCACGTCCGAAAAACGATTTTTTCCCCATCGGCCCGATCCCCCTTTTCCCCGTGATTCCGGACGCTATTTTACATCGTTTTTTGAAGGAGACGCGCCGGCTCTCCGGCGGGAGAGGGGAAAGAAAGAATTTTCCGTAAGATACGTTATAATTGACAGGAAGCCGCATAACGTCCGGACCTTGACCTGAGGCGTTTGCGCGGGAGGACCTCCAATCATGATGTACGGTTTTCTGATTATTCTGATCTTGGCGGCGATCAGCTCTTTCTTTTCCTTCTCGGAGATATCGCTGGCGGCATCCCGGAGGGTGAAGCTGCGTTCCATCGCCGAGGGCGGCGATGCCCGCGCCGCTCGGATTCTGGGCTTTCAGGATCAGCCGGGGCTGTTCTTCACGACGGTCCAGATCGGGCTGAACGCCGTGGCCATCCTGGCGGGCATCGTAGGGGATTCCCTTTTGTCGCCGGCGATCCGTGATCTGCTTCCCGATATCCTGGGCCCCGCCCTGAAGGGGCAGGTCGCCTCCGCCGTTCCCTTCGTCGGGGTCACCCTCTTCTTCGTCCTATTCGCGGACCTCATCCCCAAACGCATCGCCATGGCGGTCCCCGAGACCGTGGCCCTGAGGTCGATCGAGGGGATGCGCCGGGTGATCTTCGTCTTCGCCCCGCTGTCGAAGGTCTTCAACTCCCTGAGCAGCATCATCTGCAGGGCCTTCAGGCTTCCCGAGAAGCGTCGGGACGACATCACGTCGGACGACCTCTACGCCATCGTGGAGGCGGGAACGATGGCCGGGCTTCTCAGAAAACAGGAGAAGGACCTGATCGGCAACGTCTTCGAGCTCGACGTGCGCACCGTACCCTCCGCCATGACCGTCCGGGAGAACATCGTGTATCTGGACCTCCACGAGGAGGAGGCGCGCGTCAAGGAAAAGATCGCCTCCGCGCCGCATTCCACCTACATCGTGTGCGACAAGGACATCGACCACATCGTGGGGTACGTGGATTCCAAGGAGCTGCTGGAGCGGGTCGTCAAGGGGCAGAGCCTTCAGCTGGACAACGGGCTCGACATCAGGCCGCCCCTCATCATCCCCGACACCCTGACCCTGGCCGAGGCCATGGACCAGTTCAAGGGACGGGAGGAGAACCTGGCGGTCGTGCTCAACGAGTACGCGCTGGTCGTCGGGATCATTACCCTGCAGGACATCATGATGATGCTGATGGGCAACCTGGTGGGGGAGGAGGAGCAGATCATCAAGCGGGACGAGACCTCGTGGCTGATCGAGGGGGCGACCCCGATCGAAGATGCGATGCACGTGTTCGAGATCGAGGATTTCCCCGAGTCCCAGAACTACGAGACGGTCGGAGGATTCCTCACGTTCATGCTGAGGCGCATTCCCCACCGTACCGACTTCGTCGTGTATGCGGGGTACAAGTTCGAGATCATGGACATCGACAACTACAAGATCGACCAGATCCTGGTGACGCGCCTTGCCCCGCAGGAGCCGAAACGGGACGAGAGCTCGGAGGCGCGGGATCGGGATTGACAGGCCCGCCCGCGGCGGAACGAATACAATGATTCTCGTAAAAGTCGAGGGGGGCCGTTCGGCCCCCCTCGACTTTGCGGTCGTCAGCGCCTGGCCCCTAGGAAGGGGATGGGATCGACGGGTTTGCCGTTGACCCGAACCTCGAAATGAACGTGGTTCGTGGTGGCGCGTCCCGTACGGCCCACGGTCGCGAGCGTCTCTCCCTGGCGCACCCTTTGGCCCTGCCGGACCTTGATGTTCAGACAATGGGCGTACAGCGTGGAGATTCCGCCGCCGTGGTCGAGGATCACCACGTTCCCGTATCCCCTGAAGCTCCGGCTTTTGGCGGAGGCGACCAGCTTGACCACTCCGTCCCTCGTGGCCCGGATGGACGTGCCCTTGGGCATGGGGATGTCGATGCCCGAATGAAGGGATCGCCTGCCCCGCCTGCCGAACCCCGACGAAACGGCCCCGTTTACGGGCCAGATCATCCGGGATCCCGAGAACCTGGAGAACTCCGGCAGAGCGGGCCCATGGGACGGCCTTCCGGGGAAAAGGCTTCGTTGGATGCCGGTCAGGCCGGAGGTGCGGGGAGCCTGCTTGCGGGGAAGCCTCACGACGACCACGTTGTCGCCCGATATGACCAGCCTCATGGGGCCGTTCGAGGAGTCCCCGTCCTCCGAGAGAAACAGGACGGGTTCCTTTGTGTTCGCCCCGCCTTTGCCCTTTTCCCCTGCGGCGCTTTTCTCCGGGGCGAGTTGGAGCGTCGTCGGGATGGGCGGCATCGCCTTTTGAGAGAGCGGCTGAGGGGGAGTTTTGGAGGGCTGGGGCGCGGGGGCCTTCGCCGTCTTCGGGGCCTGTCTCTTATACACATCTCCGAGCCCACGAGACGGAGCTACATC
>NZ_CAUUGJ010000093.1:0-8970 GCF_963544685.1 uncultured Fretibacterium sp.
GCCAGGACCAGTGCAAAGCGGTCGGAGAGGCGGCTTCCAGCAGTGCCGCACCGTAGGACTCGAGCATCGCCGGAAGGTCGTCGGGCAGGCGGATGCGCACGCGGCCCTTCATGTCCTGCGGGACGGCCAGCGCGTCGGCAAGGCTCCAGCGTTCGGTCCAGGACGTCCTTCGCCAGAGGCGAAAGAGACGGCGGACGGCCCAAAGGCGTGAGGTGCCGATCTGCAGGGGGTCCCTGCCGTGCCCCGGCGCCAGTCCCGAGAGCAGCCCCGCACACTCCGCCTCCGCCTGGAGGGGATCCTCGGCGGGATGGACGATCCATTCGTCCCAGAGTTCTTCGGCCAGGGAATTCAAGTCAGATATCCAGATCCCGATAAAGCCGGAAGAGGACCGCCGCCAGCTTCTGGGAGTCGTGACGCAGGAGCCGCGCCTCCGTGATGCGCACCATGGGGACCTCGATGCAGGTACAGCCCAGCCGGCGCAGTTCCTCCCTCTGATGACGGTTCAGATGGAGCGGCGCCGCCCCGTCCCGGCCGTAGGCCGCGACGATGTCGTCCGGTATGGGCTCGCTGTTGACGACGATGAATTCGGGCACCTTTCCCAGCGCTGCGGAGACCCATTCGAGGTGCTGGAGGATGTTCATGCCCTCCGTCTCCTCGGGCTGGGTCATCAGGTTGCAGACGTACACCTTCGGCGCCGGGGAGGCGCAGAGCCTCCTCGAGAAGTCCGGCAGGAGAAGGTTGGGGATGACGCTGGTGAAGAGGCTCCCCGGCCCCAGCAGGATCATCTCCGCCCCATCCACCGCCTGGAGCACCTCGGCGAGGGGGCGGGCATTCTGGGGCTCGAGCCAGATCTCCTTGATGCTTCGGCCGTTTCGCGATATCTCGAGTTCTCCCCGTACCCTCGTTCCATCCTTCGTCGTCCCCGCGAGGGAGATGGGCTCGGTGGTGACGGGCAGGACCCTGCCCCGGATGGCCAGAAGGTGATTCATCTGCTCGACCGCGACCCTGAAGTCGCCGCAGAGCTCCGAGACGGCCAGAAGCAGCAAATTTCCCAGGCTGTGCCCGGCGAGCTCCCCCCGGTCGAATCGGAAATCCAGCAGCTGCTTGAGCGAGTTGTCGTTCTCCGCGAGGGCGACCATGCAGTTCCGCACATCCCCGGGCGGCAGGACCCCCCATTCGGTGCGCAGGCGCCCGGAGCTCCCTCCCTCGTCCGTCACGGCCACGACCGCCGTGATGTTGCGGGTGAAGGCCTTCATCCCCTTCAGCAGCGTGGAGAGCCCCGTCCCCCCGCCGACGGCCACGATGAAGGGCCCCGAGGACAGACGCCGCTCGATGGCCCCCTTGAACGGGTCCTCGGCCCGGACGCGCCTGCCGCGGAACGGACGGATGCCGAACACCACCATGAGGAAGAACGCCGTGAATAAGCCCAGGGCGAAGCTCAGTGCCCATTCGATCACCATGGCTGTACCCGTGCCCTGTCCCGGTGGATGATGGCGACCCCGCCGCGCAGTTTTTCGTAACGGCGATAAAGCCACTCCGCGACGGCAACCGAACGATGCTGACCTCCCGTGCAGCCGATGGCGACGTGCAGCTGCATCTTGCCCGTCTCCAGGTAACGGGGAACGAGGAAGTCCAGAAAGCGCCCGCTTTGCTCCAGGAACTCCACGGTCTCGGGAAAGGACAGGAGGTATTCCCGGACGGCGGGATCCGTCCCCGTGAGGGGCTTCAGCTCCGGGACGTAGAAGGGGTTGGGAAGGAGGCGCACGTCGAGAACGTAGTTGCTGTCCTGGGGAACCCCGTATTTGAAGCCGAAGGAGCTCAGGATCAGGGACATCCCGTTTTCGACGTCCCCCAGGAACTCCTGAAGCAGGCGCTGCCGGTGCTGCTGGGGGTCCATGAGGGAGGTGTCGATCACGACGTCGGCCCGGTCCCGTATGGGGGCCAGAAGGGCGCGCTCCCTTCGGATCCCCTCCTGCACGGAGAGGTCGCCCCCCAGGGGGTGACGGCGCCGGGTCTGCTCGAACCGGTGGATCAGGGCATCGTCGGACGTATCCAGAAAGATGATCCGTACCCGCGGCATCACGCTTCGGATGTCGTCGACGACCTTCAGAAAATCGCCCGGCCGCTCGACGTTCCGGATGTCGATCGTCGCCGCGACCCCCGTCCGGACGGCGGCGCGGTGCCCCGTCAACAGAGTGAAGAGCTGCGGCAGAAGACCGGGAGGGATATTGTCGATCGCAAAAAAGCCAAGATCCTCGAGAACCTTGAGGGCCGTCGTCTTGCCGGCCCCGGACATGCCCGTCACAATCACGAACTGTTTGATGTCGCCCATCCCTGCCATTTCCTCCGGCCCCTCCATCGAACGCTCCCCCCTGCCCGCTTTGCCCCGAACGGATCGGAGTCCCGGCAATCTTCATAGCGGATACAGGCTATTGTACACGCGAAGCCCGAAAGAGGGGACGCGTTTTTTCCCCGAATTTCGTATCCCACCTCTTTCCCACCCCCAAAAACCACCCCTCGCGAACGCCCACCTTCATCCTCTTCATAAGTTATAATCGATTTGCGGAAGAAGGAGGACACGTCCTGCCAGACCGGTCGCCGGTCACTTTTCGAACTCATTCATCATTAAGGAGGAGGACATCGGTGCAGAAAAAAATTTTGGGGCTGCTGTTGCTGTTGGTTCTGTTCTCATGCTCATGGAGCGCGTCTCCGGGAGAAGGTGCGCTGCCCGCGGGGGTTCAGAGTTTCGCCCCCACGGGGAGGGTCTCGGAGAACGTCTCCTTTCGCATCGTCTTCAAGGACGTCATGGTGTCGGCCGGGGACGTCGACAAGACGGTCGGACCGGAGGACTTTCCCTTCACCGTGACGCCGGCGATCCAGGCGGAGGGAAAGTGGCAGAATCCCCGTACCTTCAGGGCCCGTCTCCTGGCGCCTCTCGACGCGGGGACCTCCTACGTCGCCGCCATCCGCGAGGGCCTGAAGACCCTCAAGGGGGGGAAGATAGGGACCGGGGAGTTTCGGTTCCAGACGGATTCCCTGTCCGTGAATGGCGTCCGCGCGGTGCGGGAACGCGGCGGAAGGGCCGCCCTGCTCCTGGAGTTCAACATGCCGGTGGATCCTGTCAGGCTGAAGGGATTTCTGAGCGTCCTGAACGAAAATGAGGAGAAGCTCTCCTTCTCGTTGGCCGGAGCGCTTCCGTCCAAGACGATCCGGGCCCAGCTCAGCATTCCGGATGCCTCGAAGGCGCTGAAGCTGACCGTCAAGCTGGCCTCCGGCCTGACCGCCGGGGGCGGGGACCTCGGCCTGGCGGAGGATTACTCCGCCACGGTGATTCTCAAACCGGTCCTGGTCGTGGAGAGCCTCGGTGCCGACGAGGAATCGATTGCCGTCAACTGCAGCTTCGCCGTGGACACCGAGGCGGCCAAGGATTTCATCTCCATCGAGCCGTCCGTCCCCTTTACGCTCTCCTACGAGTATGGCGGCAGGTTCAGCATAAACGGGGACTTCAAGCCGCGCAGCCGTTTCGTCGTCACCCTCCGCAAGGGGCTCCCCGCGAAGGAAGGCGGGCTCGTGCTGGAGGAGGAGTTCAAACAGGCCGTCATCATGCCCGACCTGAAGTCCTCGATCTCCCTGCCCGCCCCGGGCGTGTACCTCGCGGCTATCGGGGACGGAAGGGTTCCCCTGGACCTCGTCAACGTCAAAAAACTTCAGGTGGACCTCTGGAGGCTCTACGAGAACAACATTCCCTACGTGATCCGCGGCGATTACGACTCGTTCCAGAGGGATCTGGCCAAAAGGGTCCACAGCAGCGAGTTCGACCTCTCGCTTCCCCTGAATGAAAAGGTGCGCCGCGCCCTCTCCCTGGAGGAGATCGGCGGGGGCAAACGGGGCTTGTTCCTGCTCTCCGTCCGCGACCCCGATGGGGAATATTGGGACGAGGAGACTCAGATCGTCAACCTGAGCGACCTGGGGCTCGTGGCGCGGGTCTGGGAGGACGGAATGCTGCTATGGGCCAACACTCTCTCCTCGGTCCAGCCCGTCGAGGGCGCCGAGGTGCGTGTCTACAGCGGGGCCAATCAGGTCCTGGCCGAGGGAAAGACCGACAAGGACGGGCTCCTCGTGATTCAGAGGCAGGAGCCCTGGAGCACGAGCGAGAACGAGACCCCCAAGCTGGCCGTCGTCACCCGCGGCGAGGACATTACCTTCGTTCGCCTGACGAGGGGGTTGCTCTCCCAGGAAACCTTCGACACGGCCGGACGCCCCTGGCTGAGGTCCGGTTACGACGCGGCCCTCTTCTCCCCCCGGGACATCTACCGAACCGGTGAGGAGGCCCCGTTCAAGGCCGTGGTGCGCAACAGCGACGTCACGACCCCCAAGGCGTTCCCCGTCCTCTTCGTCGCCCGCGATCCCCTGGGACGCAAGGTCCGTCAGGAGACGGTGCTCCTCGACGACGAAGGCGGCGCGCCCTTCACGCTCTCCCTCCCCTCGAACGCCCTGACCGGGGCTTGGACGCTCTCTCTCGTCGTCCCCGGGAAGGAGGACGATCCGCTGGCCAGGATGAACTTCCACGTGGAGGATTTCGCCCCTCCGCGCATCGAGGTGAAGGCCGAGACGGAATCCAAGTTTCTGCTCCACGAGGACACCGTGAAGATGGACGTCTACGCGCGCTACCTCTTTGGGGTGGACGGCGCGGGGCTGCCGGCAAAGGCCTACTGGACGACCAGGGCCTCCGACTTCGCGCCCGTTCAGGACCGGTGGAAGGGGTATGTCTTCGGGGACTCCTCGCGGGCCTTCTCGGCCGGCGACGGAGAGTTCGACGAGGCGAAGCTCGACGAATCCGGAAAGGCGGAATTCAGTCTGAGCCTTGACGCCGATTGGTTGGCGCCCTCGATCATCGCTTTGACCTTGAGGGCCGAGGTGCAGGAGGACGGCGGGCGGTGGGTCTCCAAGTCGCTGACCCTTCCCTACTACCCCACTCCGTGGCTTCTGGGGATTGCGGCGCCCGAGGGGAAATTGGCCGTCAAGAAGGATCTGGACTTCAAGGTGGCGGCCATCGACCCCAAGGAGGACCCGGCGGATCCCGGCGAGCTGAACGCGGTGCTCTATCGCGTGACCTGGAACTACAACATGGTGACGCTGGACGGCCATACGCGCTGGCAGAGCACCGAGGAGCTGTCCGAGGTCGCAAGGAAGTCCCTCACCCTCAAGGATGGCCTGGGGACGGTATCGTTCAAGCCGGATCATTGGGGAACCTATCTGATTCGCGTCTCCGACGGGGATGAGAAGGCACGGGCCTCGTATCGATTCTACGCGGACGATCCCGCGTATGCCGACCGCGGCGGCTCTCAGCTGCTCGACCGCGTCGAGGTCGAGACGGACAGGGAGTTCTACAAGGTCGGGGACACGGCGAAAGTGACGCTGCGCTCACCCTTCGAGGGGCTCCTGCTGTTCAGCGTGGAGGGGGCCGGGTTGATCTCCCGCAATGTCGTGAAGGTCGATAAGGCCGAGACCGTCGTCGAGGTTCCCGTGACCGCGGAGATGGTCCCGAACGCCTGGTGCACCGCATGGCTCATTCGCCCGGTCGCCGAGGAGGAGGCCTGGGGCGCCCACCGTGCCGTCGGCGCCGTGCGCCTGAAGACGGACCTCTCGGCCTATCGTCTGGACATCTCCATGGAGGCCAAGGAGAAAACCGAGCCCGCAACGGCGCTGCCGGTGACGCTGACCCTCAGGGATGCGGAGGGGAAGCCGGCCAAGGCCGAGGTCTCGTTGGCGCTGGTCGACGACGCCGTCCTTGGTCTGACGGGCTACAAAACGCCGGACCTCCTGAATCATTTCTGGGGGCTCAAGGAACTCGGCTCTCAGGGGTACGACCTCTACGACCTGCTCATCCCCGTGGAATCCCGCGGCACCGAGCTCCTGCATCCCGCAGGCGGAGCGGCCGTAGCCGCCCTCGCGGGGTCCGATACCGCGCAGCGCTTCAAGATCCTCTCCCTCTTCCAGGGAGTCCTCTCGGCGGACGAGTCGGGCGTCGTGAGGACGGAACTCGTGCTGCCGGAGTTCAGCGGGCGTGGAAAGCTCTTCGCCGTGGCGGCCTCGGGCAACCGGTTCGGGATGGCGGAGCAGGCGGTCCAAATCGCCCGCAGCGTGGTGACGGAGGCGGACCTGCCGCGCTTCGCCGCCCCCGGCGACGCCTTCAACGCCCCCGTGACCGTGTTCAACACCTCGGAGGAGAGCCGCGACGTCAAGGTCGAGGTCCTCGTGCAGGGCGGCCTGAAACCCGAGGAATCCGCGACGACGTTGTCGATAGGGCCAAAGGAGTCCGCCAGGTGGGGGACGACCGTGAAGGCGCTCGAACCCGGCACCGCAACGTGGACCGTGCGGACCTCCTGGAGCGAGGAAGGGGCGGAGAAGAGCTTCGATCAGGAGATCGAGCTGCCCGTCCGTTCGCCCTGGCCCATCGTCTCGAGGTCGGGGTCCGGGACCTTCAAGGCGGGGGAGACGCGCATCGACATCCCGAGAAAGGACTTTGCCGGCGACCTGCTGGGCAGCCTGACCCTGTCGGACTCCCCGGCCGTGGACCTGACCCGGGCCGTCACCTACCTGCTGAACTATCCCTACGGCTGCCTGGAGCAGACCCTCTCCAGCGCATGGCCCTTCCTGGTCCTGCCGGAGGCCGTGGCGAAGGTCGATCCGCTCCTGGTCGACAGCCGCGCGGCGAAGGACAAGACCGATTCGGCGATAGCGCGGATACAGTCCATGCAGCTCTACGACGGGTCCTTTACGATGTGGCCCGGCGGCACGTCCACCTACGCGTGGGGCAGCGTCTACGCAACGCACTTCCTGGTGGAGGCCCGCAAGGCGGGGGTGCCCTATCCCGAGGAGATGCTTCGGGGAGCGATGAACTGGCTGAAGGAGTACCTGGCGTCCCTGCCCGACAACCGGTATCCGTCCGCGGAGAAGGACGACTTCACCACGAAGGCTTACGGAACCTACGTCCTTGCGCTCTGCGGAGAAAAGCCGCTCGGCTGGATCGAGTACCTGAAGGAGAATCAGACGAACATGTGGCCGTCCGGCGCCATCTGGCTCGCCGGGGCCGCAGCCCTGACCGAGGGCCGGCCGGACGCGCTGCGCGCTTTGGGGCTCAAGGGCGGTTCGGCTCCGGCCGAGTCCCGCTACAGGACTCTCGAGTCCGACGTCCGCAACGACGCTCAGCTGCTCTCGCTCTGGATGGAGGTCGAGCCCGGTGCCTCAGAGGCGGTGCAGCTGGCGGCGCGGCTTCTGAAGGCGGGAGAGGAGAATCGCTGGTACAGCACGCAGGACAATGCCGCGGTCCTGATGGCGCTCGGCCGATACAGCCTGAAGGTCGGGACCGAGAAGGCCCAGCTCGAAGGCTCCTTGCTCGATGCGGAAAAGAAGGAGCTGCTCCAGTTCCGGAGCGGAAGCTCCGCCTCGGCCGCCGTGTCCGATCTGCCGGAGTCCGGCCTCGTGCTCTCCGTCAATGGGACGGGCAGCGGCTATTACAGCTGGACGCTTCTCGGATATCCCGTCGATCGGCCCGAGCCCGAGAGCCGAGGGTTGAAGGTCACCAGTACCTGGCTCGACGAGAAGGGAAACAAGCTCGACCCATCCAGGCCCGTGCCTCAGGGGATGAGGATCCAGGTTGTCCTGACCCTCGTGCCTTCCCTTCCCGTAAGCAATCTGGCCCTCTCCTGCCTGCTCCCCGCAGGGCTGGAGATCGAGAACCCGAGGCTCTCGGACGAGGGCGAGGAGGCAAGCCTGTTCCGCAGCGACGTCAGGGACGATCGCCTGCTGCTCTTTGCCGACCGGCTCTCGCAGGCGGCGACGTATCGCTTCCGGGTTCGGGCGGTGACGAAGGGGACCTTCGCCATGCCGCCCATCTCGGCCGAGGGAATGTACGATTCCGAGATACGCTTTATCGGCGAGACGCCGGCCCCGCTCGTCATCGAGTGATCGTCGGCGGACTCGATTCCGGACATCTTTGTACGAACGAACAAGACGGGCGCCTTTTCGGCGCCCGTCTTGTTCGTTCGTTCTCGGCTCCCCTTGTCGAAACCCTGGGGCCTTGGAAGGAAAAAATCAATCGGGCAGAGGCATCTGCTTCAGGACCTCGTACCCGGCGTTGAATGCTTGGAGGTTGAGGTCCGCGATCTTCTGCACGGGAAAATGCGCCGCGATCACCTTGCGCAGGGAATCGGGGGAGGCGATCTTTTCCAGCTCCAGGATCCGCCCGACACAGCCCAGGGCCACCATGTTCGTGACGATCTCCCGTCCCAGCTTCTCCCGGGCCGTCCTGACGATGGGCAACACGTAGATGCGGGCGTCGATACGAGCCTGGATGCTCTCGACGCTGCCGCCGCCGTATTCCCCCGTGCGCACGCCCGGAAGGTCCGTGACGAAGAAATCGTCGTACACGATCCGTCCCCCGGGCTTGGTATCGGTCGCAAACTCGTCCGCGGCAGCCTGGGTCAGGATGACCTGGAGGCTGGGGGCAATCACCTTGGGGTAGTCGATGGGCTCGGACGATATGACGACCTCGGCCTTGGACTTTCCGCCCCTCGCCTCGGGACCGTAGGCCTGAGACTGGACGACGTAAAGCTCCGGTTCGTAGTACGTAATGGCCTGGCCGATCAGCTCCGTGGCCAGAATGACCCCCTGTCCGCCGGATCCGGCGATGCGAATTTCAAACCTCTCCGCCGCCATATCCCCTCTACCCCCTCACCTTGTCGATGACCAACTTCTGATACTGTTCCGTATACTCCGGGACGTCTTTGTTGACGAATTCACCGCAGACGATCCTGCCCTCCAGCTCCTCGGGGCTCATCGTCCGGGCCTTGGCGAGGGGGATAGAGGCCTCCTTGAAGAAATTGTAGTTCTCGATGGGGAGCCTGCGGTTGTTCTTGCGGCCGAACTGGGTATGGCAGTGGGTCACCACCTCGATGACCGAGAACC
>NZ_CAUUGJ010000094.1:0-8898 GCF_963544685.1 uncultured Fretibacterium sp.
CCAGAATCTCGTCCTTGCCGTCATTCATCACCACAGCCTTGCTGGCCGTAGAGCCGATGTCGATGCCTGCATAGAGCATGCGATGCAACCCCCTCCCGCCCCCAGGTCATACCCACTGCCGTTCAACTCTTTCGGCCGGTAAAGGAAAACGCGGCCCGACCATTCCCGGCAATCACCTCTTCGCCTCGAGCATCTGCTCGAACGCCTGCATGGTGAAGGCGGAGTAGGCGTAGCCGGGACCGCCGCACAGCAGCACCGTGGCGTTGAGGGCCGCGGCCAGCTCCTCGCGGGTAACGCCCAGGTCGACGCACACCTCGAGATGGGAGAGAATGCAGGGCTCGCACTTGCGGGCCACTGCGACCGCCACGCTGATCAGCTCTATCGTCTTGAAGTCCAGCGCACCGCCCTCGCGGCAGCAGGCGCCGCGCATCTGGCCAAAGGCGCCGATCACGTCGGGACTGATCTTCGCAAAGGCCCCAAAACCCTTCTTCAACTCATTCAGCCTCTCCACAGCGTTTTGCATGTTCTGCACAATAAAAACCTCCCGTTTTCGATAAACTGTACGCCGACGTTCGACGCACGCCATTCCGTACGAAACATTCGTCCCGCCTCATGCGCTCATGCGGTTGATGAACCTCTGAACGCGCGGGTTGCCGCTCCCGAAGATCTCCCCCGGGCTTCCCTGCTGCAGAATGTAGCCCTCATCCATAAACAGGATGCGGTCGGAGACCTCCCGGGCGAAGCGCATCTCGTGGGTCACGATCAGCATCGTTGTCGTGTGCCTGGCCGCGAGAGAACGTATGAGCTCCAGCACCTCGCCCAGCAGCTCCGGGTCGAGGGACGAAGTCGGCTCGTCGAACAGCATGACCTCCGGCTTCACCGCCATGGCCCGGCCGATGCCGACGCGCTGCTGCTGCCCTCCGGACATGTGGGCCGGATAGGAGTCCCTCTTGTCCTCCAGCCCCACGACCCGCAGGATGCGCAGGGCCTCCTCCCGTGCCTCGTCCTCCGGAACGCCCTGGACCTGTGTCATGGGCTCCATGATGTTCTGCAGCCCCGTCTTGTTGCGGTTCAACTTTTTTAGCGCAACCATAAACGACTTATCCATAGACACAAGTCCACCTGTTTTTGAGAATCGTGCCGGATCTTTCCAGAAACACAAGCTCTATCACCAGACCGTCAAGCCAAGCGCAACGGATAGATTCGGTTGCAAAACCGCTGTCACGTCTTCCTTATCCGGCGCACCTCACGACATCATCTCGATGAAGGCGCCCAGGCGGGTCTCGATCTGCCCCCGATCCGACTGGGAGAAATCGGTGTCGACGCGAAGATAGGGAAGCCCCAGCTCCTCGTAGATCGTCGTTTTCGTGTGCCAGGCCTCCACGGCGAAGGTGTGGCAGCCCTGCAGAACCACCTCGACGACCCCGTCGACCCTGTAGTCCGAGACCAGGTGCTTCAGGTCGTCGAAGCGTCCTTTGTTGGGCGTCATGACGGAGCAGTTGATCTTCAGGTACCGTTCGGCCAGGGCCTCGTAGGGGTCCTTGTTCTCGTCGACCATAAACCGAAGCGTCCTGGGCCCGGCGCAATGGTCGGAGCACACGTAATCGGCCCCCATGTCCTCCATCCTGCGGATCAGCTTCTCGCGCAGCCCCGTGTTGGGACAGCCCGTAAGAAGAACCCTCGGGCGGCTTCGGGACGTCTCGCGGACGCGATTCCGGAACTCCCTCGCCTTTTCCTCGAGCTTCTCTATCAGGCTGTCGTCCGTGAAGTGGAAGTCGGCGGACTCGGAGACCGTCGTCAGCTCGTATCCCGAGACGGGGGATGGCTTGGCCTTGGTGACCTCGTAAAGCTCTATGAGCGCTTTCCTCACGCGATTTCGGTAGACGATGGCGTCGTGGAGCTTGTCCTCGGTGATCTCGACGCCGAAGAGGTCCTCCAGGAACCTCGCGGCCAGGCGAACCTCCTCCTTCCAGGACTCCAGAGCAAGGGCGTGATCCCTGCCCTGGGGCAGCTTCATGACGTGGACCGGCTTGATCTCGCCCAGGAGCTCGTACATCTTCTTCTTGCCGTCGCAGGTCGTCTCGGCAAGCACCCCGTCGGAGAAGTAGAAGAACGGGCACTGGTCGGTCATGGCCAGCCCGTAGCTGGACTTGATCAAGGGGCACAGGGTCTTGGGCAGCCTCGTCTCGGCCTCCAGGATCCCCTGTTCGCTGTTGCCGCAGAGCCCTACGGGGATGGCCCCCGCAGCGTGGATCAGCTCGGTCGGGGTATAGGAACAGAAGGTTCCCACGACCTTCTTACCCCTCTTCTTTACCTCGTAAAGTGCCAGAAAGGCGTTTCGCCTTTTTTCATCGTAAGTCTCGAAGTTCTTCGGCAGTGAAAGCATGGTTCCCCCCCCGAATATGTCGGCGGCCCCTGCCGCCCGTTTGTCTCTTCCCTCACCCTCTACTGTGGTATGGGGCTTGACAATCCAAGCCCCTAAAAATTCTGTCTTCGAGCCCTATGCGTCATCCATCGCCAAGAGCTCCGCATTCATGGGATATCTGCCGAAAATTCTCGCGGCATCCATCAATGCCTGTAAATTCTCCGCCGGTGTGTCCATAGGCGTTTGACAGCCGGAGGTCAAGGTGAACCCGCCAGGCGAATCCCATGCCTTCCTGATGCACTCCTTTGACGACCTCAGAACATCCTGCGGCGTGCCGAATCTCAGGACATCTACAGGAGGAACGTTGCCCTGAATGGCCATATGCGGGCCAAGGATCTCTTTGGCGTCTTCAAGATCTTCTATATTGTCCAATCCGAAGCAGCCAATCCCGGTCGTATTCAGGTCTTCCCAGATTGCCTTACTCTTTCCGCAGATGTGCAGCCCGCACCCGGCGCCGTTCTCTTTGATGAAATCCACGTTCTTTTGAAAATACGGAAGCGAGAACTCCCTGTACTGCCTTGCCCTCAAAATTGAGGTGGTGCTTACGGGATCCGCAAAGCCGATGCCTACCCCAATCTCAAGCATCCTCTCGATATAGCGCCTGTTGTTCTCGGTGACGATCTGCAGCAGTTGATGTACTTTTTCCGGCTGCTTCACCATGCCGATCAGAAGATTCTCCGTGCCAACGACCATCGCCGCGACGGTGAACGGCCCCGTTACGGTTCCGCTCACCGGGACTTTGTCGCCCAGCTTGTCCTTGACCAACTCGAGCCCTTTGAGAATAATGGGCAGCCTGCCGTCCTTGTCGACATCCACAGGACGAAGTCTCTCCACTTCATCCAGAGAGCGTATCGCCGTCTCCTCGACCTGGGCAATGTTATGGTCGAAGTACCGTATCTTGGTTCCCATGGCTTCCGCCATGCCTCGCAGAGTCGTCGACAGTCCGGCTCCGTCCGAATGAAACGTGTCGTAGATGTACATCTCCAGCTCCAGCATTTTTTCCGATGAGAAATAATAGTCCTTGACCTTGATCCCTATCATCGGTGCAAGAGTCTCTCCGGTGTCGATACAGCACGGAATTCGGTCAACCTCTTTGCCCTCGCGTAAGAGCTTCTCTCTCTCGACAGCGGTCAATTCGTCGGGCTTAATCTCAAGCCCATGTAAATACTGCTCCACCAGGCTGCTCAATTCGGCGCTCCCCGTTCGTTACTTCTCAGACGCGACAACCGGCCTGTTCTCGTCCCAGTCCCATTTCCCCTTCAACGTGAGCCTCTCATAAGCCGGGAAGAAGAACGATAGGATCGTGAATCCCCCCAGAAGGAAGAGATACCAGTTGTAGAGAATGACCTCCATCGGGCTCACTCTGCCCTTGGTCAGGCTGGCGATAAGCAAAAACTGTGCGCCATAGGGGATGAGTCCCTGGAAAATACAGGAGAATATGTCGAGGATCGAGGCTGTCGTGCGCGGGTCGATCTCATACCTTTTGCTGATGTCCTTGGCCATGGCCCCATCGACGATGATCGCCACGGTATTGTTGGCCGTCGCCATATCCGTAAGCCCTGCAAGGAAGCAGAGCCCAACCTTCGCAGACTTCCTGCCCGTGAAAAGCCCGCTGATTTTGTCAAGGAACCAGTTGATGCCGCCGTAATGCCTGGTCATTTCCGCTATTCCGCCCGCAAGCATCGAGAGGAGGAATACCTCGATCATGCCCTGGAATCCTTCCCAGATCTTGACCGCGAATTCAAGCGCGCCGAGATCCCCATACCCGATGCCGATCGTTCCCGCCGAGACAATGCCGATGAGCAGGACTTCAAACACGTTCATGCCGATGAGGGCGAGAGCCAGCACCAGAAGGTAAGGAATGACCTTCACCAGCGAATAGTCGTCTGCCTGGATCGCAACGGCAGTATCGGGGCTCCCGAATTTCACGAGCAGGACGCAGGTCACCAATGCTGCCGGAAGCGTGATCCAGAAATTCGTTCTGAACTTATCCTTGAGCTCGACATTCTGAGTCCTTGTCGCTGCGATCGTCGTATCCGAGATCATGGACAGGTTGTCTCCGAGCATGGCGCCGCTGAGGCATGCCGCCATCACGATCGGAAGGTTCAATCCCGCCTTATCCACAACGCCGAGCGCGATGGGAATCAGCGCCGCCACCGTCCCCATTGACGTACCTGTCGCAATGGACAGGAATCCCGAGATCAGGAAGATCCCTACGGTCAGCATCGAGGCCGGGATGATGGAAACCCCGAGGTTGACCGTTGAGTCGATCCCTCCCATGGCTCTTGCAACCGTTGAAAACGCTCCCGCAAGGAGGAAGATCATCAGCATCGTCAAGATATCTTCGTTGCCGGCGCCTTTGGCGAAGATAGCGAAGTTCCCGTTCACTCCAGTTTTGTAGTGAATTGCGAAACCGACGATAACCGCGATGAACATGGCCACTACCGAGGGAAACTGATAGAATGCCATCTCGACGCCCTGAATCTGCAGGATGATTCCCGCCCCCATGTAGATAGCAATAAAGATCAGAAAAGGTAAGAGGGGTAACCCGCTGCTTTTCCTTTCGTTGTTCATTTCGTTGTTCATTCTTCAATAGCCTCCTCTGAGATAGTCAATATTCAAGGAAATACTGATTGCCCTCTACGGAATCGCCGGTCCAAGACTTCGAACCAGAATTCTACCCCCGGGGCCGGCTTACTCCCCGTCGCTGAACAGCATGCGCCCCACGGAAAACGCCTCCTCCAGGTTCAGGCAGAAGGAGTGGTCCGGACAGACCCCGTGGTCCTTTGCAAACTGGTCGTAATCCTCCTGAGACTTGAAGAAGAGCATGGAACAGCAGCAGCAGAAGGCCCAGCTGTCGCTGGCCTTCAGATCGGCGTGCAACACGCGGATGGCGGCCTCGTCCGGCAGCGCGCAGCACAGCTTTCCGTCCTTGACGACGACGCGGATAGCTACGCCGCTGTTGCTGCAGGAGGAGGTGACGACGATGTCCTGGTTGAAGGTGAAGGCGCAGCCCAAAGCGTCGATGGCGCACATGCAATAGACCGTCCGTCGGCCAGAGCGGCCAGATGGCGGGAGGGCCTGGCGGAGACGGGGTAGATGGAGGAGACGCTGCCGTCCTCCTCTATGAACAGCGCATTCTTGTCCCTCAGCCTCTCGACCATCGCCCTCTCCTCGCCGTCGGCGGGGAGAAAGGCCCTGCGGGTGTCCGCAATGGAGTTGATGATCCTGTTGCGGAAGGCGTTTTCCTCCGCGGTCAGCCGGGCGGCGATGCTGTCGATGATGATGCGCTCCCGGTCGTAGTTCCTGAATGTCAGAGAATCCCTGAAGTTTGTCATAGCCAAGACTCCTTTCTCGTTTCCAGGGGTAACAGGTGATGGGGGAAAGCGCGATACGTTAAAGCGTGATGACCTGATCGACGCCGCCGATCTCCCCAAGGATCGCGTAGAGGTTGGGGAAGCAGCCGATGGCGGCGCCCCCGATGAGTTTCCTGTCGATGCCCCGCTCGATGGCGCACTGGTCGCAGGCCATCAGAAGCATCCCGGTCTTGTCCGCAACGGCCTGGAGGCGCTGGGCCATTGGGGTCCCCTCGACCAGGAAGAAGGTGTTCATGAAGAAAAACATGCCCTTGACGTCGGCCCCGTGTTTTCCGGCCTCCAGCTGCGGCAGGATCATCGTACTCAGGATCTTCTGCGAATTCGTGGTTGCAAAAACGTACGCTACCTTCATGAGAGACATGAGAAAAACTCCTTTCCCGATATTCAATTCGAGAACAGCTTCTCGGACTCGCGAAACGCCCTGCGCAGCAGGTCCGTCAGGTCGCCGACGTAATCCTTGAACCGCCTCGAAGAACGGTCGCGCGGACGGGGCATGTCGATCGCGACGTCGGCCAGAAGACGGCACCCTCCGGCCCCCATGACGAGCACCCTGTCGCTGAGGAAGACGGACTCGCCGACATCGTGCGTGACCATCACGACGGTGGCCGCGACCTGGCGCACGAGGAGATCCAGCTCGTTCTGCATGATCTCGCGCATCTGAAAGTCGATGGCCCCGAGCGGCTCGTCCAGCAAAAGCACCTTCGGCCTGCCGGCCAGGGCGCGCACGACGGCGACGCGCTGCTGCATGCCGCCGGAGAGCTGGATGGGGTATTTCCCCTCGTGCCCCTTGAGGTGGGCCAGCTCGAGCAGCTCGTTCAGCCGCGTCTCCTGTTTTTCCCGGGACTCTCCGGCTATCCTCAAAGAGTAGAGGATGTTCGACCGAACGGTCATCCAAGGAAAAAGCGCGTAGTTCTGAAAGACGTAGCCGCGTTCCACGCCCGGCCCCTCGATGGGCCTCCCCTCCAGGGCGGCCGTCCCCTCCGTGCAGGTCTGGAACCCGGCCAGTATGGTCAGCAGGGTCGTCTTGCCGCACCCCGAAGGGCCCAGCAGCGAGACGAACTGCCCCTTACTCACCTCGAACGAGAGGTCGTCGATGACGGACCGGACGAGTCCGTCCCGGTCCATGAAGGATTTTTTGACGTGGTCAACGGTCAGCAGCGCCATCTTTGTATCTCCATCCGGTCAGGCTGTGTTCGAGCAGGACGATGCTCTTGTCCATGGCGAACCCCACCAGGGCCGACATGATCATCAGGGCGTACAACAGGGGCGTGTTCATGCGCACCTGCGCCTCGACCATGATGTAGCCGAACCCCTTGCTGGTGGCGATGAACTCGGCGCAGATGACCGACATCCACGCGCCGCCGAGGGCCAGCCGGCACCCCGTCAGAAAGCTGGGAAGCGCACCGGGAAAGACGACGTCCCTCAGGACCTGCCACGTTCCGGCCCCCATGCACCGTGCTGCGTTCTTATAGTTGGGGTCGATGTTCATGACCCCGGAGATCGTGTTGATCAGGATGGGGAACACGGCGCTCATGGCGATCATGAAGATGGTCGGCCCGTCCCCGAGCCCGAACCAGATGATGGAAAGCGGCACCCAGGCCATGATGGGGACCTGCCGTATCGAGTTCACGTAGGGGGACAGGGCGACGAGCGCGGTGCGGGAGGAGCCCATGAGGAGCCCCAGAGGCAGCCCGATCGCGACCGAGTAGACGCAGCCCGTGAAGACGCGCACGAGGGTGATGCCGAGGTTGGACATCACCTTTTTGTCGAACCAACCGGTGAAGAAGGTCTTCATCGTGACGAGGAAGTCCGGAAGGATCAGGCTGCGGTCGATCGCCCTGGCCAGGAAGTACCAGAGCAGGCAGACGGCCAGCGTGCCGGCCAGCATGCAGACGAAGCCCTTCCGGCGCCCCATGATGGCGGCCAGGTTCAGCCCCCTTCTGCCGGAGAAATTGGTGCCGGAAGCGTTAATAATTGAACGTTCATTTTGTGCCATGCTCGCAATGTTTCCTCTCCGCATTCGACGCCCAGGACCTGCGGAAGCAGCTCTTCGCAGAGAGAAGCCTCCAGCCTCCCGACCGTATCGTTGTAATGTCCGACAAAATCCTTGAAATCCGTGCTCCCGAGCAGCGCCTCGTGGACGACCAGAACCGCGGAGGGAGCGTCACAGGGCAGCGCGCGGTTCCGATACTGCGGAAGTTTGATCGCGTCGGCGGCGTCCAGCACGACCGCGTCGACGGCTCCGCACTCCAGGGCGTAGGGCAGGGCCGGGGCCGTGATCGGATGCAGCTGCACCGCGCCCCCCAGGTTGGCGAAAACGGCCTGCCTCTGAAGGTCCCGCCCATTCATGTATCCCACCGTCCGGGGATGTGCCGCATCCCGGGCGACCAGCACGTTCGCATTTTTCACCAGCCCGCCGACCACCTTGAACGGGACCCCGGAGGACAGAAACTTCTGCGCCGCATCCGGACACAGCACCGCCATGTCGAAGTCGCCGCCGGCCAGCGCAAACTCGGCCTGCGTGCCGCAGCAGTCGCTGAGCTGGAGAAAGGAGAGCCGCCTCATGTCGACGGAGCCGACCCTTGAGCTGCCGGTCCGGGCGGCGTAGGCGACGATCTGCCCGGCCAGGTCCTCGCCGCAGGCGATCATGAGCCCCTCTCCGCGCGGACGCCGGGACGGGGCGGCCAGAAAAACGGCCGTCGCCGCCAGCGCCGCACAGAGGATGAGGACGAGCGGAGTGGTGCGTCTATTCAACGATACCGTCGACCTCGACGGCCTTCGCCCTCCAGTCCTTGTAGCTCATTCCGGTGGGGAACACCGGGTCCACCTTCTCTTGGATGAACCGGTCGAAGTCGATCGCGCCGGAGGCCTCGAAATAGGAGAGATCGATGTAGTCGTCCAGATTCACGGTATTGATGTCGTCCCGGACGTGGTAGTGCCTCATCGTGTCGAGCTGGTTTTGCATGTTCTGGCGGTTCAGCTTCCAGCTGATCGTCCGGCCCTCCTCGTTCAGCTTCTTGTAGAGCGTCATCAGGCCGACCTCCAGGGGGACGTTGTAGTTCTCGGCGAAGATGCGGGCCGCCTTGTAGGGATGCT
>NZ_CAUUGJ010000095.1:0-8812 GCF_963544685.1 uncultured Fretibacterium sp.
CCATGGAGGCCGGGGCGACGGCCGTGCAGCGCTCTCCCGACGATCCCTTCGTCTTCGAGAGCGTGCGGCAACAGCGGGAGAACGCCATTCGCGCGCAGCTCTACGGCGCGGCTCCCGAAACGATTTCCCGAGCAGTAGAGGAGGCGAACTCCGACCTGGAGGCTCAGCGAATCGCGGTCGTCGCGTCTCGGGATCCCTTTGCCGCTCTGGCCATGACGGAGGACTCCACATATCTTCTGCCGGATGCGGCCACGGGACTCAGGAACAAGTTGTCCCCGGAGGTGGAGCGTCTGGAGCGGCAGGCTGCGGCGGAGGCGGAGAAGGAGGCGGCCTACGCCGCCACGGACATCCTCATGGACCGGTTTGGGACGGACGAACAGGCCGCCTGGAGCGCGATGGAGAACGACCCCTCGCTGGACCCCGATATGCGCGAGCGTATCTGGGGCAAGTACAAGGCGCGCGCCTCCGACCGGAAGCGGTGGGAGACGCAGCGGGACCGCGAGTACATGAGCGGCTGGATGGACAAGATCGCCGACAGCTCGAGCATGGAGGAGGCGCAACAGTTTATTCAGGACAGCGGGGCGGACGGACAACAGCGCGTGCAGATGGAGCGCGCTGCCGCACAGATACACCGACCGGAGAAGTTCAAGGAAGACGTCCGGGATTGGGCGCAGGCGTTCAAGGAGGTCACGAACGGGCAGATCAAGACGGACGAGGAGTTGATCTATCGCTGGGGCGGGCGGCTCTCCTCCGGCACCATAAAGAGCCTGGTCAAGATGTTCTACAAGGAGAGCTCCGGCGGGACCGGCGGCTCCAGCGGTTCCGGAGGCGGCGGCTATGTGGGCTATAGCTTCGCGGACGCGATAAAAAGCTCCATGAAGGACCTGAAGATCAAGGACGGCTCTCAGGAGTCGGCGCTGTTCGTGACGATGGTCGGCGAGGAGATCGGCGCAAGGGAAACAAATCTGAAGCGAAAGCTAACCCCGCTGGAGAAATCCAAGGTGCTCGAGGAAGCCGCGAAGGTGTACGTTACCAACGGCGGGGATAACCTCTCGGAGTTCCAGCACCGCATGGCCGAGCGCCAGGGATTCATCGACGTCCCCGGTCAGGGGTTTGTCCGCAAAAACGCCGACGGCAGCTACGAACGCTACGACCCCTCGCAGTCCTACGAGCTGCCGATCCTGGGCGAGGGCGAAGGGCCCCCCAGGCAGCCGGAACCGCTCCAGCCGATCCCCGATCGACAGGGTCAGGGGGCGCAGGCCCCCGCCGAACCTCGGCAAAAACGGCAGAAGCGCCCCAAGATGATGCCGGATGGGACGCCGTACGATTCCCCCGCCTCTTCGGGGCGCCCCTCCTTGCAGGGGGGGCAGAAAGGGAGCGGCAGGACGCCTCCGGTACGCGGGGAGACGCCGGAGATGAATACCGTCATCAATGAGGCTGCGGCGGAGTTTGGGGTAGACCCCGATTTCGTCAGGGCCGTCATCAAGCAGGAGTCGGGGTGGAAGCCCAAGGCGGTCTCTCGCGCCGGGGCCCAGGGACTCATGCAGCTGATGCCTAAAACCGCCAGGGGGCTGGGGGTTACGGACTCCTTTGACATCCGGCAGAACATACGCGGCGGGACGAAGCTGCTGGGGCAACTGCTTCAGCGCTACGACGGGAATGTGGAGAAGGCTTTGGCGGCCTATAACGCCGGGCCCGCCAGGGCGAACCAGGACAGGTCCAAGTGGCCGAATGAAACGAAACGGTACGTCCCGGCTGTCCTGAGTCACTACAAAAATATCAAACAGGGCAGGGATAAAGGGCAGAACAACATGGCAAAGAAACAAAGCTCTCCCCACGCCTCTTCTCATGCATAGGTGGGCGGAGTGAAGATTGATAGAAAATACGCGGACCCGGCGACACTGGGGTAATTTTTTAATCCGGAGGACGACATGTCCATAACGCTAGACGACGATTTCGATTACACCATAGATGAACGCCGTGACGCCGAGGACGACGGTCCGGCGCTGCGGCCGGGATACGCACCCCCGCCCTCCCTTGGGGAGGGGACAGCGACCTTCGGCGCGGAGACGGCTGGCAATGACTCGGAGCCGTTTTTGACACTGAGGGACCGGAGCCGAAGCACTATCGACTGGAACCGGTTCATACGCCCCGCCACGCCGGAGGAGATCAAGGCATACGACGAGTGGGAGGCGCAGCGGGCAAAGCAGGGTATGGGGGCCGTGATCTCGCAGGTCTTCCAGGATCGTCGGCAGGCCTGGGAGCAGACGCCCGACCAGGCAGCCCACCGGATGTGGCTGGAGCGGCAGACCGGCATTCCGCAACGAATGATGAAGGATGGGGACGTGCTGCGCACCGCGGAGATGCGCGCGCAGATGGGCATGGACGCCCTGACGCTTCACGACGCGCCGGAGCAGGTGGTGAGCTGGCTCAAGACGCCGGGGATGCTGGAGATCGCCCGGGACGACCTGGAGACGCTGAAGAAGGTCGGGGACGCCCTCCAGCAGCTGGCGGCATCGAAGGCCCCCACTCGGCCGGGCAACAAATGGAAGGACTTCCGAAGCGGCATTGCCGATGCTCTGGAGGGGAAGGCGGATGTGCGGGAGATGCAGGCCGCGGCCCGCATGAGTCCGAGCGTCCTGGAGCCGGAGGGCGACGTCGGGACATCGAGCGGCGTCATGGGGCTGGGACGCGGGTTTCTGGCCAGCCTGCCCAAGGAGGTCCGCAAGGATGTCGCGGCCGCCATGAGCCGAGCCGCGCTGTCGAACGCCGACGAATGGCGGAGCTGGGCCGAGTGGGTCCGGCCGGACCCCTACGTCCTTCCGAAGGAGGGGACGTTCTCCCGCTGGCTCAGCGACGTCGTGAGGGGCACGCCCTACACGCTGACGGGGATGCCGGTGTCCGCCGCGCTGACAACCGGGGGCGCTGTGCTGGGCGGTCCACTGGGGGCGACGGCCGGGGCCGCGCTGAGCTCCCTTATTCAGACCAACGGCGAGGCTCAGCTGGAGCAGGCCCATGTTTGGAGAGAACTGGTCGATCGGGGCATGGACCCCGCAGAGGCCTACGACAAGAGCTTTAACGAGGTTTACCTTCCGAATTTCGGGCTGCTGTACCTCTCGAACTTCCTGCAGGACCGCCTGACGTTCGGCGTCCCGATGGGCAGGGGGGCCGCGTACTGGGTGAAGCGGGGCGGGAACCTCCTGCTCTCGTCACTCTTCGAGGGTGGCGAGGAGATTGGGCAGTCCCTCATCTCGAACCGTGCCCTGGGCGAGGAGAACGACTGGGGCCAGCTGCTGTACGAGGGGGCCGTCGGGGTCGGAGTCGGGCTGGTGTTTAGCGGCGGGGGGACGGCCCTGGGCACAGCGATGGGACAGTATCGGGAGCATCGTGCCGAGGCCGGTGAGGCTCGGGAGTCGACCAGGATCGGGGCCGTGATGGACGAGGCCGTGAAGGCAGCGGAGGCCTCCAGAGTACGAGAGCGCTCGCCGGAGGCCTTCGACGACTTTGTGGAGTACGTCGGCGGCCAGGGGCAGGAGAAGGTAAACGTGGACGGCGCGGTGTTCTTCCAGACCTTTGGGGAGGACGCATACGCCGCGGCGGAACGGCTGGGAATTGGGGACGGCCTGGATGAGGCGGCGCGGACCGGAGGGGCCGTGGAGATTCCGACCGCAGCCATCCTGAAAAACCCGGACATCTACGAAAAAGTCAAGAACGATCTCCGCTACTCTGACGACGGCATGAGCCGCAACGAAGCGCAGGAGTACGAGGGAACGCGGGACGAGCGGAACCGGGCCGACATCGATGCGGCTGCCTCGGCGATGCGTACGGTCCAGGAGGCCGGAGAAAAGGCCGAGCGCATTCGGGACGGGTTGCGGACGCAGTTCGAGGCGCTGGGGCACAAGAAGGTCGGGAGGCGGGAGGCGGAGTTCTACAGCACGATCTGGACCGCCGCCATCGCCAACGAGGCGCGATACGCCGGCGTGGACATCGAGGAGATGGCGCGCCGGCCCGAGTGGAACCTGCGGTTTCAGTACGACCGCGGGACCGGCGACATCAGCAGGATGCGGGACGTCTACACGCATCCCGTCAACGCCGGCGTGGACTTGGGGCAAAAAGTGCCCATACTGGATCTGAGCGGGAAAATTCCCGACGCGCAGCAGGTGACGCCGCAAGAGCTCCTGGACTTTTTGAAAGCAGAGTTTGTGGGGAAGGAGCCGAGTATAAGCGCCGACGGGGAGGCGATGATCGGGTTGCCGTCCAACTCGGCGGCGAAACACGTCGTGCGCTCCTCGTGGAAAGGGCTGACCTACGAGGACATGGACACGAGGACCGCGGGGCTGATGTCCCTGCGGGACGTTCTACAGAACGCGACGCTGATCGAGAGCAGCCCGAATCAGAAGTCCAGCAAGACGCACCTCAAGAATATTCACCGTTTCTATATTCCCGTCTGGTCGTCCGATGGGCTGAAGACCCTGCGCATTGTCGCTCATGAAAGCAAAAATAGTGATGGAAGGACACCCGTTGAGGTCGATTTGAACGACCTCATTGTTGAACGGCAAAATGAAGGCCCCGCGCGCCTCTCCGGCACACCCCTTTCGGGAGTTCTTCCGGAACGGCAACTACGCGGAGCCTCCGAAGTCACTATAGCCGATATGCTCCGCGGCGTCAAGGACGCGGAGGGAAGGCCGTATGTTGGGGAGGAGTATCAGCAGTCCTCAGTGCGCCAAAGCGAGGACTACGACTACAGCGACCCGAAGACCTGGCCGGAGGGGCCGGGACGGGACGAGGCGCTGATGCTTGAGACGTGGCAGAATTTCGAGCCCGACGGAGAAATCGAGACCTGGCCGGAGAGCCCGGAAAAGACGGAGGCGCTGGCCCTCTGGGAAGAGTATGGCGAGATCGAGACGTGGGTCGAGAACCTGTCCCGTGAGGAATTCGATCGGATGCTGTGGAGCGATGACCCGGAGTTTGTCCGTAAAAATGAGCGCGGAGAAGAGATTGAGAACAGACTGCGTGTGTTGGCGCGGAGGCTGAGGAAGAAGAAGCCCAAGGGAGCCGAAGGGCGTCTGCTCCAGCTCATCGAGGCTGAGGAGGAGGCCGCGGTACGGGAGGCGGAGGAGTACTACCAGATCATCGGCAAGCGTGGAGCGGAAGCCCTGGACGCAGCCGAGGAAGGCACGACCCGCCTCGACAACCTGAACGTCGTCCGCGAGATGGAGCAGGCCGGCAAGGACGCCAGGGCGATTCGCCTGGCTACGGGCTGGGAGCGTGGGGCGGATGGGAAGTGGCGGCACGAGATTCCGGACGGGGCTTTCTGGCGTGAGGGGTTTATCAGCAATCCGGACTTGCTGGAGTTCCGCGAGCTCGAAAAGAAATTTATTGATGGGGCCCTCACGGAAGAGGAGCAAGCCAGGCTCAAGGAGTTGGAGCCCGTCGCTAGGCAGGTAAGAAAGCCGTCCAGACTCTCCGATTTTTACGACTCGCCGGAGCTCTATGCGGCGTACCCGGAATTGGCGGACATCAGCGTCAAGTTCCAGGAGAGGTACGGGGAGGGTAAGGGGAGCTATAGCCCATCCGAGAACACAATTTTACTCGATACGGGCCTCCGAGGGGATGCCGCCAAGACAGTGCTTGTCCACGAGATTCAGCACGCGATACAAAACATTGAGGGGTTCGCCAGCGGCGGGAACCTGGAGAAGGGGGGCGAGCGATATCATCGCCTTGCAGGAGAGGCGGAGGCCCGGAACGCCGAGAGACGCACGCTTTTGACGGACAAAGAACGCAAGGAGCGTCTATTGTCCGAAACAGAAGACGTGGCACGAGAAGATCAGATCGTCCTGGGAGAGATGCTGGAGATGGAGATGGCGTACTACCCGCACCAGGCCGATGAGAAGCTGGCGCAGGACGAGAAGGCGTGGGCAACCCTGATCGACCGTTTCCTGGACAACGAGCTGTCCGGGAAGGAGAAGGGGGCGCCGCTCCCCGTGATGACAACCCCTCTGGTGCTTTCCTTGACCGGCGTGGAGGTTCTGCCCGTCGAGATCCACGCGCGTAATCTGGACAAGATTCTTAACGGAAAACATGAGATCGCTCCGGAGACCCTGAAACAGCTCCCCAGAGCCATTGCCGACCCGATCATGATCTTCCGCTCCCCCGCAGACGAAAGCAAGGGGCGGTACAGCAGGGTCATCCTGACCGAGCTGACGGAGAAAGATGCCGGCGGTGAGGACAGGAGCATCGTTGCGGCTATCACGCTCAAGAGGGCGAACACGCGGCACGGATACGAGATCAACGAACTGACAACCGTCTTTCGGAAAGACGTGAGCTCCAGGCAAAACCTGACCCCAGAGCTCGACGTCCTGGACTGGATGACGCGGAGGCATAAGGACGGCAGCCCCATGAACCTGCTGCTGTACTTGAACAGAAATAAGGGCCTTGAATGGCTGGACCACACGGGCACGTCGCCCAAGGCATCCAGTCTGTTTCAAGACCCTTACGTGCAAAGTGTACCAAATGAGGCCGACCTTGACAACCTGCGCGGTACGGCTCCCGGGTTTTATCAGGACGCGACTACGCCCCTGGGGTCCACGCGGTTCGGAGATGCGGAGACGATCGTCACCATCCTGAGGGACGGGAACCGCTCGACCTTCCTGCACGAGCTGGGGCACGTGTTTCTGAACAGCCGCAAGAAACTCGCCCTGATGGAGGGGGTCGACGATACCGTCCGGCAGGACTGGGCGACGTTGGTGGAGTGGCTGGAGGTCGCCGACATCGACTTCTCCAAGCCGCTGTCCGAGGCGGACGAGAAGCGCTGGAGAAACGCGCACGAGAAGTTCGCCGCGGGATTCGAGAAGTACCTGATGGAGGGCAGGGCCCCCAACCTCGATCTGGCACGCGCCTTCCGAGCGTTCCGCAAGTGGTTGACGGACATCTACAAGGCCGTCCGCAACGTCTTTTACGTGGACGCCGACGGCAACCGCGTGGAGTTCGAGATCAACGACGAGATACGCGGCGTCATGGACCGGATGCTGGCCAGCGAGGAGGAGATCGAGGAGAGCCGCGCCGTCAGGGAGGCGGAGCGGCTGGCGCACATCCTGACCGGGCAGGGTATCCCGGACGAGGTGGTGGAGCGCTACCGGGACGCCGTGGCCGCAGGGGCCGACGCCGCCAGGGGCAGACTGTACAGAAAACTGACGGCGGAGCTCAAGGCCGAGAAGCAGGCGGAATTGAAGGAGGCGCGCAGGGCGGCGCGCAAGCAGGCCGGGACCGAGGTGTGGAGCCTGCCGGAGTACCGGGCGCTCAAGGCCCTGCTGACGCCGCGCGACAAGGGCGGGCTGAGGCTGTCCATGCCCGAGCTCGTCGATCTCTACGGCGACGCCGGCGCCAAGGACCTGGCGCGGGAACTGCCGGTGGGGGTGCTTGCCAACGACGGACTGCCCCTTGCTGAGGCCGTGGAGTTGCTGGGATACGGCACGCCCGAGGCGCTGTTGGAGGATCTGAAGCGGGCAAAAAAGCTGCCCCCGCAGCAGGCCATAGCGGACCGGGTGAGGACGGCGACGGCGCAGCTGGAGAGCATGATCCACGACCCGGAGGCCCTGCGGGCCGAGGCGGAGCGTATCATGCACGGGCGGGAGCGCCTGGAGTGGCTGGCGCTGGAGACCGAGATGCTGGACGAGGCGGCGCGCAGGCTGGGGAGGAAGATCGGGGAGGACGCGCGCAGAGAGGAGGGGGAGCGCGAAAGGCAGCGGGAGAGGGACCAAAACAGGAGGGCTGAGGAGGACCTGCGGGGCGTGTTCGGCCCGGAGAACCTGGCCGCGATGGCACAGGCCGCCGAAGCGGAGGCGGAGCGGATCATCGCGGGCAAACGGATGCGGGACATCTCCGTGTCTCATTACATGGCCGCCGAAAAACGAGCCTCGTCAAAGGCGCTGCAGGCCGCGGCCTTCGCCCGCTTCGAGGAGGCGCGGCAGTGGAAGCGGACGGAGCTGATCAATCACGCACTGGCGATCGAGGCCATGAACGTCCGGGAGGAGTACGAGAAGGGCCGGAAGCTGCTGGAGCGGTACTGGCCCAACCGGAAGCGGCTGCGGGGCGCCATCGGCAACGAGGCGTTCAATCAGATCATCGGGCTGCTGGAGCGCCTGGGCGTCAACTCCGAGGACCCGGCGGCGAAGGACCGGCCGCGGCTGGACGAGTATCTGAACGACTTGGCGAAGAAGAGGGAGACGATGCCGCCCGTGGCGCGCTGGCTGCGGGACCTGGACATCCGGGACGCGCGGGCGAGCCTCGCCAGCCTGAACCCGGAGCAGTTCGAGGACGTGACGAAGGCCGTGACGGCCCTGGACCGGATCGGGCGGCTGGAGAACAAGCTGCTGACCGCACAGAGAAACGAGACGTTTGCGGAGACCGTGGAACGCCTGAGAGTCGCGACGGAGAAGCATCACGGCCTGCCGGGGGCTCAGAGCCGTGCGACGGATCAGAAGGGCGTGGGGCTGTTCGCCGGAGCGCTGGCATCGCTGGACCGCGTGGAGACACTGCTGAGGCAGGCCGACGGCCTGGAGGAACAGGGCCCCTTCTGGGAGACGCTCTACCTTCCTGCGCAGCGCGCCTATGAGGCGGAGCTGGTCAAGGGGAAGGCAGCGAAGGAGGCCATCGAGGCGCTGCTCGACAAGCACTTCAAGGACAAGAAGGCGTTCACCCGCTTCCTGAACGAGAAGCTGGACACCGGGATGATCGACCCCGGAACGGAAAAAAGCTCTATTGGACCGGGGAAAACCTGCTTTGCGCCATGCTGAACTGGGGGAATCAGCAC
>NZ_CAUUGJ010000096.1:0-8722 GCF_963544685.1 uncultured Fretibacterium sp.
CCCGGACAGGATAATCCACAAAAAGGCGACCGAGGCCGCCGCCGCAATGACCACCACAGCCCAGCGGTTGAATCGCATGAGGGGGAGGTTCATGCCCTTGGGGTCGAACAGCCGAACCCCAAAGACAACCCCGCCCCCGAGAATCCCTGCCGCCGCTCCGGCCCAGACGATCAGACGATCGGCCCTTCCCTTGAAGCGCAGGATATAACTGAAGATCAAACCGACCATCAGGGAGAACGAGGCGAGATGATCGGTGACCGCGACAAGATATTTAAGAATGGGGTTGACCTCCGGACTTGTCAAAAATTTCCGCGGGGCACACCGCATTCCGAACGGCAGAAGGCCGGACGAAAGGAGACGCCCCGCGGAACAGAGTAACTAACCTGTCCCCTTACAAGTTGGGACTACTGGTTCTGAAGCTGCTCCCCGGTGTAGTTCCAATCGAACTCGGCGGTATGGGTCTGGAAATAGTCGTTTGCCTTCTCCTTGGCGGGAACGCCGGTCTCGGGGTCGGTGTGAAGCAGATAGTCCGTGGGGGGCTCGATGATGAACTTCAGCTTATAGCGCCCGACCTTCAAGCCCTTCTTGATGTTGGCGCCATAGTGGGGTCCGTCGTCGGCGTTCATGGGCATGAAGTTCCCCTCCATGATGACCGTCTTGCCCTGAGCGTCGAGAATCTGGTACTTCACGCTCAGATAGGCCGGCCAGATGTTCTCGCCCGAGCCGAAGCCGTAGGCGATGGCAAACGTCGGCTGAAGGTGGATATCCGCCTCAAGGTGCATGTCCGACTCCTCTTTCGAGGGGTTCTTGCCCGCGGGAACCATGTCGACGGCCTGGAAGTACACGGCCGCCACGTTGTAGGGACCGACCTGAATCTCCTCGCCGATGGGAATCTCGGCGAAACCGCTCTCGCCCGGCTTCTCCGCCGGAGCGGCCAGGGCCGCCCCGACCAGGGCCAGGGAAAGGACGACGACCAGCATTGCAGCAAACTTCTTCATGAAATTTCCCTCCTGATGAGTATTATAAAAAACCTCACGTGAGGTTTTTTACCAAAGGTTGACCTCGGTCTTCGCCGTCATTTCGCTTTCTTTTTCCCACCCAGGGTATGGGACAGGATGACCCACACCGCCGCGATGACCAGCATGACCTGCGGGATCAGGGTCTCGGCCCGGTCGTAGATGCTCAGCGATTCGATGGAGAAGCCGTTCATGGCCGGGATGGTGGTCCTGCCGACGATCACGTCGGCCTCGGTGAGCTCGACGACGCCCTTGCCCATGAAGGACACGCACAGGATGAAGAGCAGGATACTGGTAAAGAGGAAGAAGGGCTTGAGCGGCAGCTTCACGCTGAAGTAGCGGAAGGCCACGTAGACGGCCACCAGCACCACGGTCCCCGCCAGGATGCCGTAGACGATATGGGGAGTGCTGTTCATGCCGCCGGAGAACGACGCCTTGTAGAACAGGATGAGCTCCGCGCCCTCACGCAGGACGGCGATGAAGGCCGCGAAGACGAGGGTCATCTGGCTCTTCCGGTCGATGGACTGCTGGACCTTTTCGTTGATGTAGTGGGTCCACGCCTCGGTGTCCGCCTTGGAGAGCATCCAGTTGCTGACGTAGAAGAGGACCGCCACGGCCAAGAACATGGTCCAGCCCTCCAGGAGCTCCCGGGCGACGCCGCTGGAGTCCCCCATGAGGGACTCCAGGGCCCAGGCCAAAAGGACGCTCGCCCCGATGGCCGCGACCGATCCGACGTAGACGCTGCGCACCATCCTCGTGTTGCCGGTCTTGATCAGGTAGGCCACGATGGCGACGATGACCAGAATGGCCTCGAGCCCCTCGCGGACCAGCAGGCCGAAGGCGGTGAGGAAGGTCAGCCAGTCCCGGTTCACGGGCGCCTTGGCGGGGGCCTTCGGGGCGGACGCAGCGGGAGCCGGAGTCTCCGCAGTTTCGGCCGCGGCATCGACGGACGCCGCAGCGACGGCCCCGCCGCCCGCCGCAGGACGCCCCTTGTCCCCGTAGACGGCCTCCCCAAGGCTGTCGGGCTCACCGGCGTCGATATCGCCATCCAATACCATGGCGTCCTTGTAGACCTTGACCCTCAAACTTTCGAGCATATCGAGGAGCGCGTCCTTCGCGATCTCCTGATTCCCCAGCAGGGCGTGCTTGATGCTGGCGAAGAGCGCCTCGATGTGACTGACGCGCGCCGACGAGATGGCCACCATGACGTTCTTCTCGAACCCCTGAACCTCGTAGTAGCCGAAGTAGGCGTCGTTGACGTGCTTGTAGGCATCGCGGTAGCGGTCGGCCTCGATATCCTCCCGGGCGGAGTCGAACTCGAGGGCCATATCCGCCGCCACGCCCTTCCACGAATCGTATTTCTTCTTCTTCGCCGCAAGGCCCTCGGATGCGGAAAAGACGACGAAAAGAAAGATCGCCGTGACCAGCAGTCCCCAATAGAGCCGTGTCGACTTCCTCTGCATACTCATCGTTACCCTTCCCCTGAACTGTAATTTAGGCAAAGCAAACAAAAAACATGCCTTTTCCGCTTAGGATTTTACGCCTGGACCCCACATTCGTCAACAAATCCGTCGATGAAAAAAGTTGGTATATTGGGGATAAAAAAAGCGAGGGAGCGGCAATGTATCCGCCGCACCCTCGCTTCTCCGGGCCGTTCGGGTTGGGGGCCGCCCGCCCCCGCCGATCCCGTGCCCTTTCGCTGCGCTAGTCCCCGGAATGGCTGAGCGGTGCGCCGTCCTTCCGGTTCAGGGCGGAAAACGCCTGGAGCACCATCAGCAGGGCCAGCACGAGAAGCGCGATGGCCATGCCGCCCAGGGTCCAGTTGGGCATCGGCGCGTTGACGATGTTGTCCCGGATCATCAGGGCCAGGGCGGCCACGGTCGTGATCAGCATGAACCACATGGGAACCATCAGCCACTGGTTGGGCTTCTTCAGGGCACGGGCCACCCAGACGGCCAGGGCCAGCAGGACGAGCGCCCCCACAAGCTGGTTGGCGGCTCCGAACACCGGCCAGATCGCCGCCCAGACGGGGATGAGCGTCCCCGTGGTCGTGTGCGTCTTGGTGAGGAGAAGGCCCATCGCCCCGGCGACGGCGATGACCGTCGCCGTATAGCGGTCGACCTTCATGTTGGTCAGCTCCTGGATCTGATAGCGGGTCAGGCGCGTCGCCGTGTCCAGCGAGGTCAGCAGGAAGCTGTTGAGCGCCAGAAGCCCCAGGGACTTTCCGATCTTGGGGTCGATGCCGATGAGCTCGGAGAAGCGTCCGAAGCCCACCGCATAGGTGTTGGTCGGGTCGCCCAGGATCGCCCCGGAGATCATCACGGTACCCAGTGCGATGACGGCCACGACGCCCTCGATCAGCATCGAGCCGTAGCCCACCAGGACGGAGTCCGACTCCCTGCGAATCTGCTTGGAGGTCGTCCCGCTGCCCACCAGCGAGTGGAATCCCGAGAGGGCGCCGCAGGCCACGATGATGAAGAGCATCGGCCACAGGTAGTTGTTCCCGGAGACGAAGCCCTTGTAGGCGGGCAGTTCCACGGAGAACTTGCTGCTGCCCATGACCATGCCGACGGTTCCGATGACGACGGCGAAGTAGAGGAAGTAGGAGGCCAAGTAGTCGCGCGGCTGGAGCAGCAGCCACACGGGCATGACGGAGGCCAGGAAGATGTAGACCACCAGCACCCAGCGCCAGTTCTCCATATTCTTGGTCTTCAGGGCCTTCTGGGCCCCGGCGAACTCCTCGTAGCTCGCGGCGCCGCTCTTCTGCACGACCTCGTCCGACGCCTTGATCTCCTGGAACTTGGCCTCACGAGCGGCCTTGTAGGCGTCGAAGTCCGCATATTCCGCCAAAGCCGCGGCGTCCTTGGCCTTGGCCGCGTCGAAGGCCTTGGCATCGGCCAGAGGCATGTTGATGCCCGGCTGATGGAACTCCAGGGTCGGGTTGCCGGAGAGGGAGAAGTAGCTGGAGATCCACTTGTTCCCGTTGCCGAACCAGCAGGCGTAGATGATGATGGGCACCATGATGATGGTCATCAGCCACAGAGGGCAGTTCATGCGGTAGATGAGGAGGCCGAAGATCAGGGCCATGAAGATGTAGAGCGTCGCCGCAAAGGCCACCGCCGGGTCCGAGGCGAAGGAGTTGGCCGAGAGCTGGAGGAACACGGCCACAACCAGAATCAACGTCAAAATGGTGAAGCAGAGAAAGAGGATCTTCCCCGCCCGGCCGATCCAGCGCTCGACGACCTCGCCGATGGACTTGCCCTCGTGCCTCATGGAGGAGACGAGCCCGCCCATGTCATGAGGTCCGCCCAGGAACGCGGAGCCGATCACGCACCAAAGATAGGCCGGCAGCCATCCGAACATGCCGGCCGCCGTGATGGGGCCGACGATGGGCCCCGCCCCCGCGATCGAGGAAAAATGGTGTCCCAGCAGCACCGCGGGGTGCGCCGGGCAATAGTCCACCCCGTCGTACATGGCCTCGGCCGGCGTCTTGTTGCTGTCGTTCAGCTCGTAGACGCGGGACATGAAACCTCCGTAGATCTTGTAACACAGGGCGAAAAAGACGATCGCCCCCACCAACAGTCCAAGCAGCATCTCAATCCTCTCCTTCAAGTCAAAACCGATCTCGATTCCCGCTTCGGGACGCGTCCCCCCTGGGACGGCAGATCCCCCTCGACCCCGCGCCGATAGCGCCGATACAAAAAATCCGCTTCGCCTTCCCGCCCCCATCCAAAACTGACTTTTTGAGCGAGCACCCTCGCCGCCGCGGAATTTTTCCGCGCCCGGTCGGACGCCCCCCACGAATCCCCTCGATAATAAACAATGAAACACTCCGTCAAGGTAATTATAGCGCAATCGGGATAAAGGCATTGAAAAGACGGATGCGGCCCCTTCGATTTGCGGGACGTGCACTTGACGCTCCATCGCTTTGTGATTGAATAGGGTAGGCCGAAGCCGGGGGGCGAAAGTCATTTCGACCTCCGGCGGCGCCGCGCTTCCATATTTAATGAGAGGGAGCCCTGGGGCGATACGGCCGACAATCGAGAAGATCCTTGAGGAAATTGAACGTGAGGAAGGAGATGGGTGCATTGTTCAGACCCGTTTTGAATTTGAGATCTGCGGCCTGTCGCCGAATTTTTTTTGTGGGGCTTCTTGCCCTGATGGGGGCGATGTCCTTAACGATACCGCTGGAGGCGGCCTCGCCGAAGGCATCCTCCGACGTCTCCCCCGCCTCCGGGGACCCGGCGCCCCGGATACCGGCCTCGGTCGATGTGCCTTCCGCCGCATCGGCGGACTCCGTCTCCGGGGACGCGGCAGCGCCCGCAGCCCGGCCCTTCGGGTTCGGGGACGTGCTCAAGAAGGCCATGGCCGCGGCAGAATCGGAGTACGTTCCGCCGGCCACGCTGCCCGCCTCCCTGCGCAGCCTGAACTACGACCAGTGGCGCACCGTCCGGTTCAAGCCGGAGCGCTCGCTGTGGCGCTTCGAAAAGCTGCCCTTCGAGCTCCAGTTCTTTCACTCGGGCTTCTACTACGACCGCAACGTGGAGATCAACATCATCGAGGAGGATGGACACGTCGTCCCGGTCCCCTTCTCCACGGACCTCTTCCAGTACCCCGGCGACGAGCTGAGGAGCCAGGTCGCCACCTCCAACGTGGGGTTCGCAGGGTTCCGGGTCCACTGCGCCATCAACGATCCCGGCTACAAGGACGAGGTGGTCGTCTTCCTGGGGGCCAGCTACTTCAGGGCCGTCGGCAAGGATACGAAGTACGGGCTCTCCGCGCGCGGCCTGGCCCTGAACACGGCGCTCCCCTCGGGCGAGGAGTTCCCCTGGTTCCGGGAGTTCTGGATCGGGAAGCCCGCGAGCGACGACGTCTCCATCACGGTCTACGCCCTGCTGGACAGCCCCAGCTGTACGGGGGCGTACCGCTTCGTCATCACCCCGGGGCCGGAGACGGCGATGCGGGAGGAGTTCCAGGTCTTCTTCAGAAGCGGCGTCGAGAAGGCGGGGATAGCGCCCCTCACCAGCATGTACTTCTACGGCGCACCCGAGAACGGCCGGCTCGGGGACTACCGGCCCGAGGTCCACGACTCCGACGGCCTGCTGGTCCACAGGGACGACGACGTCTGGCAGTGGCGCGCCCTGCGAAACGGGGAGAGGCTGAACACCACCCGGATATCCATGGAACGGCTCCTCGGCTTCGGCTTGCTGCAGCGGAACCGGAACTTCGACCACTACCAGGACCTCGAGGCCGACTACGAGCGGCGTCCGTCCCTCTGGGTCGAGCCCGACGGCGACTGGGGCAGCGGCCGGATCGAGCTGATCGAGATCCCCACCGACTCCGAGTACAACGACAACATCGTAGCCTTCTGGGTTCCGAACCGGGAGAAGCCCGATTCGCCGATCAGGGGGGCCTGCACGCTCCGCTGGGGAGGGCAGGAGAAGCACCTGCACTCCCTGGGGCGCGTGGTAGGGACGCGCCAGGCGAGGGGCGACCGGAAGAACTGGGCGCGCTTCCTCGTGGACTTCGAGGGCGGGGAGCTCGACGCCCTGCCCGAGGACTCGGGGATCACGAGCGTCGTGGAGGTCGATGGGGCCAAGCTGGTCCAAAAGCACCTCGAGAAGAATCCCCACACGGGGGGATGGAGGCTTTCCTTCCAGGTCGAGGTGGACGCGGGCGGCGGATTCTCCGTGTTTCCGGCCGTTCCGCCGGCCGTGCGCCTCTCCGCGGTACTGAAGAAGGGGGAAAATCTGCCGAACCCCCTCACCGAGACCTGGACCTACGTGTTTGGGAGGTAGGGCGCTCATGAACGAAAACCGACCGGCGCTGCAGGAGCCCCGCCCCGGGGAACTGCTGCTGGACCGTCTGCTCCTCTATGTCCGGGTCCTGAGGGTCCCGCCGCGCGAGGGGCTGGAGCTGGTGTTGAAGGCCCTGGACGAGCTCTGTCCATCGGGGATGAGGGAGGCGCTCCCCGCCGAGGATTGCGGCATGGAGACCGCCATGGAGATCCTGAGGGCGCTGTGCGCCGAGCGGGGCTTCGTGCCCGACGCGGACGCCCTCCCCTGCCCCGTGCCCCCCTACAACCGAGGATCGATGCCGCCGGCGAAGATCTCCATGACGCGCGGCGGATTTTCCCTGAGGGGCCTCGTCGGAAGGCTCCGACGGCCCAGGGAGGAGCGGACGCGATGACGCATACCCCAAACGCCCGTCCTGCCTGGCGATTCTCCGCGCTCTGGCGGCGTTGGCTTTTTCTCTTCCTGATCTTCGTCCCCTCCATCCTGGCCGCCTCCTACATGTCCGCCCTGCTTCCCCACGGGGGCGGGACCCTGGTGGAGCTGACTCTCTGCATCCTGTTCGGGGTGCTCTTCGCCTGGATCTCGACGGGGTTCTGGACGGCGCTCTTCGGGTTCTTCGTGCTGCTCTTCCGATACTCCGGATACCGGATCATCGACCCCGGCTCGCCGCTTCCGGACCTTCCGCAGGGGGTCAGGACGGCGGTGCTCATCCCCGTCTACAACGAGGACCCGCAAAGCGTCGGCGCGGGGATCGCCGCGATGTGGCGCTCCCTGTCCGCCACGGGACTGGAGGGGCGTTTCGACCTTTTCGTCCTCAGCGACACCACGGACCCCGACGTCTGGGTGCGCGAGGAGGCGATGTGGAACGAGCTCCGGGGCCTGCCGGGGATGGAGGGACACCTCTTCTACCGCCGCAGGCCCTCCAACCCGAAGCGGAAGAGCGGCAACATCGCAAACTTCTGCCGCCGCTGGGGCCACAACTACCGCTATATGATCGTCCTGGACGCGGACAGCGTCATGGCCGGGGAGACCTGGGTGCGCATGGTCGACGCCATGGAGCGGAACCCCCGGATCGGGATTCTCCAGACGCCCCCCAAGGGGGTGAACCGCGAGACCCTGATCGCGCGGGTGCAGCAGTTCGCCAACAGCCTGTACGGGCCGGTCTTCGCGGCCGGACAGAACTTCTGGCAGCTGGGCGACGCTCAGTACTGGGGGCACAACGCCATCATCCGCGTCGAGCCTTTCATGCGCTGGTGCGAGCTGCCCCGGCTCCCGGGCCGGGGGCCCCTCAGCGGGGATATCCTGAGCCACGATTTCGTCGAGTCCGCCCTGATCCGCCGCGCAGGCTACGAGGTGTGGCTGGCCTATGGGGTCGGCGGCAGTTACGAGGAGACGCCGCCCACGCTGATCGACGAGATGAAACGCGACCGGCGCTGGTGCCAGGGGAACCTCCAGCACCTGCGCCTGATCTTCACCTACGGTTTCTTCCCCACGCACCGAGCCCTCTTCCTCAACGGCATCCTCTCCTACGGCTCCGCGCTGCTGTGGCTGATCTTCCTGACGGCCAGCTCCGTGCAGGCGCTGCTGGACGTCCTGGTGGAGCCCGTGTACTTTCCGCAGCACAACATGCTGTTCCCCAAATGGCACGTCTGGTACCCGGAGTGGGCGCTGAGCCTCCTGAGCTGCACGGCCCTGCTGCTCTTCCTGCCGAAGATCCTCTGCCTGCTCCACACCCTGCTGACGGCCCGGAACGCGCGGAGCTACGGCGGGGTGGGGCGGGTGCTGCTCGGCGTGGCGGGCGAGACGGTCCTCTCCATGCTGCTGGCGCCGATCCGCATGATCTGCCACAGCCGGTTCGTCCTCATGACCCTGCTGGGCTGGGGAACGGGCTGGGGGGGACAGTCGCGGGAC
>NZ_CAUUGJ010000097.1:0-8686 GCF_963544685.1 uncultured Fretibacterium sp.
AGTAGTTTACCAGCCCTGGTATCACTTCCACGTTACTTATTCTACGAGGAGGTTTGTCATGTTTACAGCTTTCAAGAGATTGTGCGTGTTCCTTCTGGCTGCCGTAGTCCTTTTTCCTGTCGGGTCGGCGGACGCCGACATCTCGCTCCCGGCCCCGCAGAGGACGGGCGGTTCTGGGGTGTTCGATGTCCTCGGGAGCCGTGCCTCGGCCGTGGGAGGCGATTTTGCCTCCATGAAGGACGTCTCTTTGGAGAATCTCTCGACGGTCCTGTGGGCCGCGACGGGCCTGAACCGCGGGGAGAAGGGATGGACGGTGCCGATGGCCATGGGGATGGAGCCCTACGTCAAAATCTACGTGGCCCGGGCCGACGGAACCTTCCTGTACGATTGGAGGGCCCACGCGTTGAAGGAGGTCTCCAAAGAGGATATCCGGGGACGGATAGGGAAACAGGACTTCGTCGCGAAGGCGCCCTGCACCCTGATCTTCGTCTCGGATTCCGCGGCGCTCTCCAGGAAGTTCAAGGATGACGACGATGAGGAGGAGTTCGCGGCCGTCGCTGCGGGGGCGATGACCCAGAACGTCTATCTGGCCTCCGGGGCCCTGGGCATCGGTACGCGCTACATCCGCTCCGCCCGGGACGACGCGATCGAGAGGATTCTGAGCCTGCGCGACGACGACGATGTTCTCTGCATTATGCCGATGGGCGTGAAGCCGGGGGCGTAAGTTCGTTTTTCGTGCGGACGGAGAAAACGGGAATACAGACAGGGGAGCCGCCCGGCCGGGGCGGCTCCTTTCGTATGATGAGGCTGGGGGCGTGTGCGGCCTATAGTAAAATGGAAAAGCGAATACGGAAAAGCGCGAATGACGATGGCGGAGAAGAGCGGCGCCTGAGCGCACGAGGAAGAGGAGACGAGACGGTGGCCATACCCGACGACATCAAGATGACTCCCTGGTTGAGCCAATACCGGCAATGGAAGGCGGAGTATCCCGACGCGCTGCTGCTCTTCCGCATGGGGGACTTCTACGAGCTGTTCTTCGACGACGCACGCACCGCCGCGTCGATCCTGGACATCGCCCTGACGGCCCGGGATGCCGAAAGGAAGATCCCCATGGCGGGCGTGCCGCACCATGCGCTTTCCCTTTACCTGGGGAGGCTCATCAAGGCCGGCTGCCGCGCGGCCATCTGCGAGCAGATCGGGGAGCCGACGGGTAAGGGCGTCGTGGAGCGGCGCGTGGTGCGCCTCGTGACGCCAGGCACCTACGTCCCGGAGGAGAGCGGGGACACGGGGCGCCTGGCCGCGGTCCTTCCGCTGAAGGACGGCCGCGTCGCGCTGGCGCTTCTGTCCGTCGAGACCGGCGGCCTGGAGGCGGGAACCCTGCCCCCCGAGGAGGCCGCCGCGCTCCTCTCGGCCTTCACGCCCGGCGAGGTGCTGCATCCCGCGACCCTTCGCACTCCTCCCGATTTTCTGAAGGGGTATGCGCTTCTGCCCGCCGCGCCCGAGGTCTTCCGCGCGGGGACGGCGGCGGAGCGCCTGCGCTCGGCCCTGGGAGGGGCGCGCCTCGCGTCCTTTGGCATCGAGGAGGACGATCCCTGTGCGGGGCCCGCCTGGGCCGTGCTGGACTACCTGTCCGCGACGCAGTTCAGCGCGGTGCGTCACGTGCTGCGCATCACGCCGCTGCGAGCCCGTGACCGAATGAGCCTGGACGCAGCGGCGCAGCGCAACCTGGAGCTGGTCCCGGAGTTCTCCCAGGGGTCCGTCTCGCTGCTCGCCTGTCTGGATCGTTGCCGGACCCCCATGGGGAGGCGCACCCTCAGGGAGTGGCTGCTGCGGCCCCTGATGGATATTCCGGCCATCGAACGGCGCCAGGCCTGCATCGGCGTCCTCGTGGAGGACCCGGCGCGGCTGGGGGGCCTCCAGGATGCGCTCGCCGGGGCCCGCGACGCCGAGCGCGCCCTGTCCCGGCTCTCCCTGGGCACGGGGACGCCGCGTGACCTCGCCGCGATCCGGGATACGCTGCGCCTGCTGCCGTGCCTGCGTTCCCTCTCGTTCCCGGAGCCGCTCGCCGGCCTCTTCGCCGCGCTGCCGGACCTGGAGCCCCTGCGCGCCCATCTGGACGAGGCGCTGGAGGAGGAGCTGCCCCGTGTCCTGGGGGCGGGGCCGGTCGTGCGCTCCTCCTTCAGTGCGGAGCTCGCCTCCTGGCGCGATGTCTCGGAGAGGGGCGAGGCGTGGCTCGCGGAGTACCTGGAACGCGAGCGGGCGGCGACGGGGAGCCCGCGCCTCAGGTCCGGCTACAATCGGGCGTTCGGCTACTACCTCGAGATCGGCAGGACGGGGCTGGAGACGGTGCCGCCGCACTTCGAGCGCCGTCAGACCCTGGTGAACGCCGAGCGCTTCGTCACCCCGGAGCTGCGGGACTTCCAGGACAGGATGGCGCGCAGCGAGGGCGAGATCGCGCGTATCGAGGGGGAACTCTATCGGGCCGTCGTCGAGCGCGTCATCTCCGAGGGGGCGGACATCCAGATGACGGGACGCCTGCTGGGCATCCTAGACTGCGCCGCGTCCTCCGCCCAGGTGGCGCGGGAGCGCGGCTACGTCCGCCCGACGGTGGACGACTCCATGGCCCTGGCCGTCAGGGGCGGCCGCCATCCGGTGCTGGAGGCGACCCTGACGGACGCGACCTTCGTGCCCAACGACGTGGTGCTGGGCGGGGATGCGGCGCGCATCGTCATCCTGACGGGGCCCAACATGGCGGGCAAGTCCACTTGGCTGCGCATGGCGGCCCTGCTCGCGGTCATGGCCCAGGCGGGCCTGTGGGTCCCGGCCGAGAGCGCGTCCTTCGGCCTGGTGGACCGCGTCTTCACGCGCATCGGGGCCCGCGACGACCTAGTCCGGGGCAACAGCACCTTCATGGTGGAGATGCTGGAGACGGCGGGCATCCTGAACAACGTCACCGACCGCAGCCTGGTGATCCTGGACGAGGTGGGGCGCGGGACGGCCACATGGGACGGGATGAGCATCGCCTGGGCGGTGCTGGAGTACCTGCACGGCGGCTGCGGCGCGGCTCCGCGGGTGCTGTTCGCCACGCACTGCCACGAGCTGACCTGTCTGGAAGATCGGCTGGACGACGTGCGCAACTGCAGCATGGCGGTGGCCGAGGGGACGGAGGGCATCGTGTTTCTGCACCAGGTGGTGCCGCGTCCGGCGGACCGCTCCTACGGCATCGAGGTGGCGCGCCTCGCGGGACTGCCCAAGCCCGTGCTGAGGCGGGCCTTCGAGCTGCTGGAGCTCTTCGAGCGGGAGGGGTTTGAGCGTTCCTCCATCCCCGATCCCCTGCCCCAGAACGCGCTGAGACGTCAGCTCCTGCTCTTTTCGCCCGAGACGGACGCCGTCGTGGAGGAGCTGGCGGAACTGGACCTCGACAACATCACGCCGATGCGCGCGATGGAGGTGCTGTACAGAATGAAGGAGAAGAGTATGAGGGCACGGGATGGCGCCGCGGATTAGGGAGCTTTCGGAGAGCGTGTGGGCGCGCATAGCGGCGGGCGAGGTCGTGGAGCGTCCCGCCTCGGCGGTCAAGGAAATGGTGGAGAATGCGCTGGATGCCGGCGCACACCGCATCCGGGTGCGCCTGTGGGACGGGGGACGGTTGCGTATCGTCGTCGAGGACGACGGGTGCGGCATCGCCCTCGACGACCTTCCCCTGGCCCTGACCCCCCATGCGACGAGCAAGATAGGGGGGATCGAGGACCTGGAGGCCATCCGCACGCTGGGGTATCGCGGGGAGGCGCTGGCCAGCCTGACGGCCGTCGCCACGGTCGAGATCCGCTCGCGCCCCGAGGATGGAACGGACGGGACGGGCGGACTGATCCGTGCCTCGGAGGGACGCGTGTCGGAGCATACGGCCGTGAACTGCACTGCGGGCACGCGCGTGCAGGTGGACGAACTCTTCGGAAACCTGCCGGCGCGCCGGAAGTTCCTGAAGAGCGCCGCGGGGGAACTGCGCCGGGCTGCCCTTCTGATGCGGGAGTACGCGATCTGCCGACCCGACGTGAGCTTCGTTCTGGAGCACGATGGGCGGGAGGTGCTCTCCACCGACGGCGGCGGGGACCGGCGTCGGGCGGTCGAGCGCCTCTGGGGGCCGGAGCCCGCGGTCCAGACCGTCCGGTCCGAGGCCGGGCATCTGAGCCTGGAGTGCTGGTGGCAGCCCCGACAGGGGCGCAACGACATCGCCGCCTTCGTCAATGGGCGCGCCGTGGCGGACCCGGTCGTGAAGGGGGCGGTGAGTGCCGCCGCGCGCGAGCTGACGGGCAACTGGGCGCTCCTCCTCTCGATCGACCCGTCGCTGGTCGACGTCAACATCCATCCGGCCAAGGCGGAGATCCGGTTCCGGTACCCCGGCGAGGTCTTCGAGGTCGTCCGGGAGGCGGCCGCCCTGTTGGGGGGCCCCGCGCCCGTGACGGTCCGTGACGGGCGCACCTGGTCCACGGACTCCGTGCCGTCCGGCGGGAGGGCCGTCACCCGCGCCGCGGCGATATCACGGGAGGGGTGGGGGTTCCGGGACGATTTTTCCTCCCCTTCGCCCTCTCCTGTAGCGGAGCGGGGCCGTACATCCGCGCCGCGGGGTACATCCAAGCCCACCTTCGTCTCCCCCTTCTCCCGCATCGAGCCCCCGCCCTTCGCTTCGGAGCCGGCGAAGGATGCGGTGAGGGCGGAGAGCGCGGACCCTCCCGTGGCCGGGACTTTGCCTTCGCCCCGCGGTCCGGACGGGGCGGAGGATGCCGTTCGCGCCCCCGACGTCGTCTACATGGGCCAGATGGGCTCGGGGTATCTGGTGTTCGATGTGCCGGAAGGACTTGTCCTCGTGGATCCTCACGCGGCGCACGAGCGCGTGGGGTACGAGCGCATCCGCGCCGCGGCGGGGGAGGGACGTGTTCAGCCGCTTCTGGTCCCGGTCCCGTTGCCCCCGACCCTCGCCTTGGAGGCGGAGGAGCATCGGGAGACCCTGGTCCGGTTCGGCTTCGAGCTGGAGAGCTGCGACGGAGGAACGCGGCTTTGCTCCATCCCGTCGGTTGGGGGGGCGGTCGAGCCCGAGGCCCTGCTGAGGGGATCGCTGGGGGCTCTGAAGGAGGATCGGGACGGGGACGCGGCGGAGCTCTTGTGGCGCACCTGGGCGACGATGGCCTGCAAGGCGGCGGTGAAGCTGACGACGCGCCTGTCCCGGGAGGAGGCCCTGGCCCTGTGGCGGGAGCTGCATGCCTGCGCCCAGCCGTATTTCTGCCCCCATGGACGCCCGACGGTCCTCAGGATCGATGCGGCGCAGCTGGTCGGACACTTCGGCCGGGAGTAGCGTCCGACCGAGGGGCCATAAAGTACGAGCCGCACCCTTTTTCAGGGCGCGGCTCGCTTCTTTGGTCTTTTAGAACCCCGGCTCAGACGGGGGCAGTTTTTCAGCATATCCCTGGAGGTTTTATCAATGGCTTGGTCATAGAGGACTCTGTCCCCATCTCTGTCATCTGTGGACTCGATCAGCTGTCCTGTGTCCAGTAGCGACTGACCTCGACGCGGGCGTCGGCCTCAGAGAAGCCGAACATTCTGGCCACCCTGGCCACTGCTTCGTCCCGAGAAACGCCAAAATCACGGCAAGCGTTCACAAATCCCTGGAGATTACCTTCCTTTCTGCCCTCGGCTCTACCTTGTCTGAGCACGTCGTTGATGTAGGTGTTTGTCACCGTCTCCTGGTCAAACAGCATCGTCATGATGTCCATCACTTCCACCTCTCTTTTCTCCAGATATTCCCTCAGCACGCCCAGGTCTTTGCAGAGGCGTATCGTCTCGCGAAGGGCCTTCCTCGTCATCCCGTGGAGCTTCACCTGCTCCTTGAGCACCTTGCAGAACATCACGTACTGGGTGATGATGTCTCCTTCACCCTCGCCGTAGATAACCTTGGCCCGTACCTCAACGGCATATTCCTTACTATCAAAAAACACTTTTGACAGCGAGAGCTCGCTGGGGCGATTTTTTCGGTCGCCCGTGTAGATGACGTAGAGCTCCGGTTCAGGCAGTTTGACACGGCGGCTGGCATAGAGGTTCTCCCCCAAATCGCTCAGATGCCTCTGCCAGGTCTTAGCCATGTAGAGCAGGGCACGGATAAGGATGTTCTCAGTCCAGGTGCTCTGAGCCTCCAGAAGGATCATCAGTCGGTTCGACACCATGAAGCCCAGATCATTATAGAGACCATCCACCATGACGTTCTCGATGGTGATGTCCGTCAGGTCCGTCTCCGTAGCTGTCGTATCCTCCGGGTGCAGTGTCCGGTAGAGCTGCAGCAGGTACTTTTTGTCGCCGAACAGATCGGAGAAGACGCTGGCCTTTATCGTGCGCTTCATCCCTTCCGGTGCGCGTATCGTCTGTGGCTCTGTCTCCCCCATGCCGAACACCTCCTGGTCGATACCATTATATAACCACCAATATGACTCTCTATCGTCAACGTTTTTCTGATTCCTACGTGCTGTAGAGAAGGATGTGAGCCTCCGGGCCATCTGCACTGCGCTCTAAAAGTATCTTACGCTCCAGTGCTTTTGTATATTTTACTTAGTGATTGCCATGTAAATATGCCCAATACTAACATCAAAATACTCAACATAAACAAAAACAGAGCGCCTAAATATCCCCGAGAAAAGATCTCGGCAGCCGGATAATACGTTGCACAAAACACGGGAACCGCCAGAGTCAGAAGCGTCCTTGCCCAGCGAGGATAGATGGTCATCGGAAAACGGCCGAAGGAATGAAGCTGAAAGACCGTGTGCGTCACCGGAAAGTTATCGACGGCGGCGAACGCCAGGGAGGAGGTCAGGATATTGATGCTTAAATAGACGTTGGCCGAAACGCCCAAGGACAAAAACAGCTTTGTCATCGCGCCAAGGGAAACGGCATCGGCGATCCGAAGGCCGTACAGACAACAGAACAAACCCCAGAGAATTCCTCCCATCCCGTCGATATCGAACCGGCTGGCCAGCACCTGCACCAAGGGAGGCATAGGCCGGGTCAGGACGGAATCGTACGCACCCGACCGGACGAACACATTGCCGAACTGCCAGAGGGCCTCTGCGAACGTGTGCTGTACCCCGTCTCCAAATACGGACAGCCCGTACAGAACCAGCAGGTACCCTTTGGGGACCCGGATTATCTGTGCACGGTCGAATACGATGTCGATCAACAGGAAATTGGGCAGATGCCAGACAACCGTCCCCAGAATGCCAAACACCATGTCCAAAGGATATTGCCGGATCGAACGCAGGCGATGATAGAGGAGAAAACAATACGCCTTGAACCATTGATTCATCGCAGAACCGTCCTCAAGATCTCGACATCGCAAAAACAAGCCACAGCACGTAACAAAGCCCTTGAGAAGCGCTGATTAAAACAAAAACGCATATTTTTCCAAAGAGGAGTATGCAAAACATCTATGGGCAAAAATCTCCAGCGCTTCCCTAATAATTAACATGGGGGCTTTGCCCCCAAGCCCCCACGCCGCTATCCTGATAGCGGCGGCCCCGGCAAGCCTCTTCCTCAAAACAGGCAAGCTGGGGTACCACCGGGGGGCTTCATGGATTAAATCAGCATTTCCCTTGAGATGCTATTCTCCATCATCCCCCCTGAATTTGCAGTCTTTTCGTAAAGACAGCATCCGCAGCGACGGATAAGGCGACCATCAGGACACAATACACGAGCTGAAGCGAGAGGGCGCCCGCGGCATCGGCAGACGCCGTCAGTATCCGCACAGGGGTGTCGATCATATAGGCGAAGGGCAGCGTCTCCATTGCCCGTCCAACCGACAGAGGAAACATGTGGAGCGGGACAACGGCCCCGCTTGAAATCTGCACAATTCCATCGCGCAATGCGCTGACCCCCCAGTGGTTGCGCGTCAGCGTGCACAGAAACGACAGCAGAAAGTCGAGGCAGTAGCAGATGACCAGGGAGACGAAGACCGAAAGGGCACACAAAAACAGCGACACCCAACGAACTTTCATGTTGACGAAAAAAAGCAGGAACATAATCAGAGGAATGCCCTGTACGACGAATACGGTGACTTTTCTCGACAGGAAGTCGATAAAGGAAAGGGCGAGATAACGAATGGGCTTGGTCAGATGGAGCGCTACTTTTCCGCTTTTTATATCGCCGGCGATAGCCCAGATGTTGTTGGAACAGACGAAGAAGAAAAAAAATCGGGCCAGGAGGACATAGCGTAAAGTCTCCCAATCCGCGTCACAAATGCCTCTCCAAAAGCAATAAAACAGGGCCACTTGGCACATCGCACCCAAAAAGCTGAGAAAGGATGCCGTTTTGTACATCAGCAGCCGCTTGAAATTGGCCCGGACATGCAACCGCACCATGTTCCACATGCTACGACCTCATCTGAAGAAGGCGCTCTTCAAGCGAGACATTTGCGATAGTGATCTCGGCGACCGAAGCGGTATCGTAGATACTCGCTACAAGGGTTCTTATCAGCGCGTTGTCGTTGGGACAATAGATCTTCAAAACGCGCTCCTCGGCAGCCACACGGATCCCCTCGTGCTCCTCCAGCATCCGGGATACCCGGTCCAGCGATCTCGAGTCGTGAAATTCGACGCCTATTCTCCTGTACAGGTCGCCGCCGCGCAAAAATCCGGTCAAAGGCCCATCG
>NZ_CAUUGJ010000098.1:0-8667 GCF_963544685.1 uncultured Fretibacterium sp.
CCATTCCCCGAGTTCGCGCGACGCCCTCTCGACGGCCGCCTCCGCATCGACATACGGCGAGGCGGGGACGGACTTCACGGCCCCTCCAAGCTGACGCCACCGCACCTCGGATTGAGGAACCTGATCCGCCGAGGGGGTGAGGATGCCCAGCCGTTTCCCCTCCGCCACCGCACGGACGACATGGAACAGGACCCTCTGAGGCCGAACCAGCAGGCCGCCCTCCGGGAACTCGGGGAACTCTCCGGTGCAGAGCAGGAGCACCAGGGGAACCCCCGCGTCGAAGTGCTCCTTTATTTTCGCGGCGACCCTCGGCGTGATGTGGCGCTCGGCGACCTGAACGGACGATCCGTCCGCCAGCCGCGTCACCAGGACATAATCGCCGCGCTGCGGCGCCAGGCCGGCAATTTCCGCGCGCGACAGCCCGTCGAGGGCCCCGGCCTCCCGTACCGTCACGTCCCCCAGAATCGCGGAGAGCTCCGGGATCACATCCGTGCGCGGGGTCTGGCCGATCGTCACCGTCCCGACAACGTGTTTCATCGAATCCGACCTCCTCTGAATCCATCCACCCGTCCCGGCACGTCCTCCGGGAAGGTCAGATCTTTTTTCCCGGGGTCTGCAGGTGGTTCATAGGTCCGTACAGGCCGAGGATCCGTTCGAACTCCTCAGGGTCGTAGAAACGCAGCTTCCCCTCCCCGAAGGCCTTGCCGACCTCGATGACGAATCGCACCGTCGACTCGATGTCCGAGACCTGAGAGGCGCCCGTGGCACACCCCGGGACCGCGGTCTCCGCCGTCAGGGCCACGCCCACGACCGGAGCGCGGGTTGCCGTGCAGGGCTGCAGGATGCTGTTCAGATGATAGAGCTCGTTGCCGTAGGGGGTGATGTCCTGGGTCGTAATCGGGAAGACCTGCGGCATCCTGCCCGTGACATAACTCATGATATCGAGCAGATCCTCGCTGACCCGCAGGATGTAGCCCTCCTTGACCGTGGGAGAGATGGCGAAACCGCGGTGATTGACAACCCGGTTGCCCCGAGTCGTATCGATCGAGAGCACCGCGTCGAGGTCCGGATGCATCTCCTCCGCGTTGGCAATCTGCATGTTGATGGGGGAATCCATGAAGGGGACGGGATCGTGCGGACTCGTGGGCGCATCGGGACAGATATGGGTGGAGACGAAGACATCCCCATCCAGAACATCCCCCAGCTTCGCCATCCTCCCCAGCTTCATGGCCACCGCAACGGCGGCCACGGCCCCATCCGCGTCGGATACCAGGCCCACCTTCTCCGGACGGGCTCCGACCCCGCCCAGGCGTCCGACGATCCCCAGGGTCGGGGCCGTACCGCCGCCGTGCTTTCCCTTCCTACCATGAAACCAGACCTTGACGAAATCCGTATGTCCCTTGGGCCCCTCGACCGTCCTGACCTCGATCGTCCGGGCCTCACACCCCACATCGATCAGGGCGTTCCGCACGGCCTCCCCGGACGCCGAAGGGCTGTCCAGCAGCTCATAAGACTCCATCACATATTTTATGGACATCGTCCGCCTCCATTGGATAAGTTATAAAATGGGCTTCCCCACCATGGGCTCTACGGCGCGCAACAGTTCCCCCGTGAAGCCCCGGATTGCTCCAAGCTACAGGACAGCGTGACAGAGCACGCGCTTCTTTCCCTCGTTTCGGTATGGAGGCGGAGCGAGACAACGGGACTCCGCATGGGGGCACCGCGTGCGGAAAGCGCAACCCGACGGGGGCGAGAGTGGACTCGGAATCTCCCCGCGGATAGGCGCACGCAGCAGAGCCCTGCCGAGTTCCGGGACGGAATTCAATAGAGCCCGTGTGTAAGGATGCGAGGGATGATCGACGACATCCGACACCGGACCTTCTTCGACGATACGCCCCAGATACAGGACGGCGATGTCGTCGGCAAAGTGGCTTATCGTCTTCAGATCGTGCGTGATGAAGAGGTAGGTCAAGTTGAAGCTGCGCTGCAGATCCATGAAGAGATTCAGGATCTGCGCCTGCACCGAGACATCCAAGGCGCTCGTCGGTTCGTCGAGGATCAGGAGTTCCGGGCGAAGAACCAGCGCCCGCGCCACGGCGACACGCTGTTTCTGACCTCCGGACAGCTCATGAGGATACTTGTGCAGGACGTCGTCCCTCAGCCCTACGGCCTCCAGCATGGCACATACCTTTTCCGTCCGCTCCCGTGCCGTTTCACCGCGAAGCATCAATCCCTCGGATATCTGAAACCGTACCGTCTTACGGGGATCCAGAGAGGTCTCCGGATCCTGAAAAACCATCTGGACCGACCGATGTCCCCTTTTTTCCCTGTGCACGGGGAGCCCCTTAAGAAGGATCTCCCCCTCGGTCGGGGGATAAACTCCCGCGATGAGATTCGCTATCGTGGATTTGCCGCTGCCGCTCTCCCCAACGAACCCAAACACGCTGCCCGGACGAATGGAGAAGTCAACCCCTCTAACGGCATGCAGCCATCGGGGCGGAGCGAAAAAGAAACGCTCCCCGACCGGAAATTTTTTTGACAGGTTCCGAACCTCCAACAGGGTCATCGCGGTCCTCCTCCCTCTGCATAAAGCCAGCAGCAAACGGTTCTATCCGCACGGCGTACGGCCTTCGGCGCCTGTAAAGCACACCGCTCCTGCGCTTGAGGACACCGCGGGGAGAAACGGCACCCCCTGGGGGGGGCGATCAAGCTGGGCATCGTCCCGGGTATGGAGGCCAGGGGTTTCTTGCGCTCCCCGGGCAGAAGACGAGGCAGGGAATCGATCAGGCCCCTGGTATAGGGATGCAGAGGGGTACGAAACAGGGTCTCGCTCGGCCCCATCTCCATCATGGCCCCGGCATACATCACCATCACGCGGTGTGCAATCTGGGAAACAACGCTCAGGTCGTGCGAGATAAAGATCAGGGACGTACCGAAACGCTCCTGAAGCTCTCGGAACAGATGCAGGATCTGGGCCTGGTTGGTCACATCCAGAGCCGTCGTCGGCTCGTCGGCGATCAGAAGATCCGGCTCGCACAGCATGGCCATGGCGATCATGACCCTCTGCCGCATTCCGCCGCTGTACTCGAACGGGTAGCGCCTCATCAGCTTATCGGGCTCAGGGACAGCCAGACGCTCCATCATGGACAGGACACGCTTTTCGGCCTCGCGACGCCCCAAACCGAGATGTTCCGTCAGGACCTCGGTCAACTGCTTCCCGATTCTCAAGGAGGGATTGAGGGAGTTCAGTGGATTCTGAAAAACCATGGACACGTCCCTGCCCCGCAGAGGGGAAAGGTCCTCCATGCGGGCCCCTTTGAAGTGGAGAGTTCCCTCCTTCCGGCCCCGTATAAGCCCCATCATCGAAAGCATCGTCACGCTTTTGCCGCTGCCGCTCTCCCCAACGACCCCCAGCGATTCTCCGGCCTGGAGGTCAAAGGACACGTTCTCGCAAGCATGGAGCTCTCCATAAGGCAATCGAAGCCGGACGGAAAAACCATCGACCGCCAGAAGCGGCGCCGAGCCCAGGGGCACGGTATCGGACATCAGAAGTCTCTTCTCCTTTCCTCAAAATACTCTCGGACCTCGCTAAGCAGACCGGGGTCATTGAAAAGGTCGAATGCCGTCAGGGCCAGCGCCTTTGTGGCCCGGAGCATCGCTTCGTACCCATACTCGGAGCTCGCCGCCGCCGCAAACTCCCTGGAGTGTGTCGGGATCGAGGCGCCGGCGGTGATATCGATATATCCCTGAATTCCAGGGACCCTATGAGTCACGATGCCGACATCCGTAGACCCAACGCCCTGTCCGTAGGTCCTCATCGTGGTCTTTTCTCCGACCCGGGCATAATTCGCATCCAGGGTACGGGCCAGGGGCACGTTGACGTAAACCTCCGGCTGAGGCGGCTCGGCCTGCGTGACCTTCACCGTACACCCGGTCGCCCGGGCAGCTCCCTCCGCAACGGCGGCAAGCCTCGTCTCAAGCTCGAGGACCTCCTCCATACGCAGGGCGCGAATCCCCATCTCGGCCTTCGTATAGTCCGGAATCGTATTGAAGGACTGCCCTCCGTTCAGGATGATGCCATGCACCCGGGTACGCTCCGTCATCTGCTGGCGCATCAACGCGATGCCGTTGAAGAAGGAGAGCATGGCATCCAGGGCGTTGACCCCCTTCTGCGGGGCGGCTGCGGCATGGGCCGCTTTTCCAAAGAACTCGACGAAGAGGCGTTTGATCGCAAAAGAGATGTCATATCCGGTGCTGGTGCTCGCAGGGTGGATGATCATGGCCGCATCCAGCCCGTTGAAGGCCCCGGCCCCGTCAAGCAGGACCTTGCCCCCCCCATGTTCCTCCGCAGGGCATCCCAGGAAGAGGATTGTCCCCTCGCGGCCCTCAAGGCAGCCGCTCTCCTTGATGGCCACCGCCGCGCCAGCCGATATGGTCCCGATCATGTTATGCCCACAGGCATGTCCGACCTCGGGAAGAGCGTCGTACTCACCCATCAGACCAATATGGGGACGCCCGCGCCCATACCTCGCCACGAAGGCCGTCTCCATGCCGGCCATTCCCCACTCCACCTCGAATCCGGCCTTCTCCAGATAATCGGCCAGGGCCCTTGACGAGCGCACCTCCTGAAATGCCGTTTCCTCGTAGGAAAATATCTCCCTCGCCAGGCTCTTCAGAGAATCGGAGCGAGCATCGACTACAGCTGCAACCTTGTCTTTCACGGCGTAAAACTCCTCTCATCCGGGACAAAAGGGCTCCATGCCCCTCCTATCGAATACGCAGGCGCGGGTCCAGGACATCGCGCAGCCCATCCCCCAACAGGTTGAACCCCAGGCAGGTCACCAGAATGGCCAGCCCCGGAAGGACCGCCAGGTAAGAGGCCTGGTCCATATAAGGCATCGCCTCGCTGAGCATACTTCCCCACGACGGGACGGGCGGCTGGATTCCCAGCCCCAGGAAGCTCAGCGTCGCCTCGCTGATGATGGCCCCGGCAAAGCTGAGGGAGGCGTAGACGATGATGGGCGGCAGGACGTTCACCAAAACGTGGCGGGCCAATATCCAGAGATGGGAGGCGCCCATGATGCGGACCCCGGTTATGAAGTCCTCGTTCTTGACGTTGAGCACGGCCCCTCTGACGACCCGGGCGAAGCTGGGAACCATAACCAGCCCGATCGCGAGCATCGCGTTGAAGAGCCCCGCCCCCAGAGCAGCCATCATAGCGATGGCCAGGAGGATATAGGGAAAGGCCAGCAGAGCGTCCATCAGACGCATCAACAGGGCGTCAAAAAAACCGCCGAAATACCCGGAAATCAGCCCCAGGACCGTGCCGAGACAGGCTCCAATGGAGACGGCGACCATCCCGACCATCAGGGATACCTGCGATCCGTATATCAATCGCGTCAGAACGTCCCTCCCCATGTCATCGGTACCCAGGCAATGTCCTTCGGTCCCCGGTTCCGCCAACATGGCGCCAAAATCCATCTCGTCGAAATCATAGGGGACAATCCTGGGGGCGAAACAGGCCAGGCCGATGTTCAGAAGTACGATCAACAACCCGGCCATTCCCTGCTTGCTGCGTAGAAAACGCCTTCCAAAAGAGAGTTGTTCCAACATTTCAGGCGCCTCCAAACGACTTTCGGATTTTGGGGTTCACCAAAGCATAGAGCAGATCCACGAAAAAATTGACGAAAAGATACAGGATTGCGATGACCAGAACTTCTCCCTGTACAAGCAGAAAATCACGTCTCATGATCGCATCGACCATCAGCTTACCGAGCCCCGGAAGGGCGAAGATGGATTCGGTGAGGACCGCTCCGGCCAGAAGATGTCCCAACTGCAGCCCCGAAACGGTAACGACGGGGATAAGTGCGTTGCGCAAAGCGTGACGTTCCCAAATCAGCCGAGGCCGCAGGCCTTTCGCGTACGCGGTCCGTATATAATCCTGCTTCAGGACTTCCAGCATGCTGGATCGGGTAAAGCGGGCGATGGTTCCCACGGACTGGAAAGCCAGGGCGCACGAGGGCAGGATGAAATGGCTGACGACGTTCCAGAGCCCCTTGTCCCAGCTTCCCAATCCGACCGATGGAAGCCATCCCAAATTGAGGACGAAGACGACAATCATCAACATGCCAACCCAGAAGATGGGAACCGATACGCCCAGGAGCGCCAGGACCGTGATGCACAGATCCCAGAAGCCGTTATGGTGCATCGAGGCGAAAATACCCAAGGGGACCCCCAGGAGGATTGCGAGGGACAGGGCGCTCAGGCTGAGGGCCAGCGTCGTAGGCAAACGCTCCTTGATCAGCGTGAGGACGTCCGCCCTATAGATCAGAGAGCGCCCCAGATCCCCATGGGCCACATTGCGCAGATAGGTCAGAAATTGAACGGGCAGCGGCTTGTTCAGCCCCAGATCCTCCCTGAAGGCAGCGATATCCGCAGGACTGGCCTCGGGCCCCAAAAGGGTCAGAGCAGGATCCCCCGGAATCAATTTCATCAGGGAGAAGATGACGAGCATGACAAAAAAGAGTGTGGGGATCATCTGAAGGAAGCGTTTGAAAGCAAAACGTCCCAAGATGCATGCCTCCTCTCCGGGGATCCTCCCCTTTTGAATCGTGAAAGCTCCGAAACTCGCCCTCTTCTATTCTTCTCTTCCATCACCCGCTCCATCAATAAAGACGAGCGGCCTCGAAATGAAAGGGGCCGGTCACCCCATTCCCGAGGCCGCTCGTCCATTCAGCTGCGGAGTCCGATCGGAATGAATGTCGGGTCAGGAGCCGGGGGCCAGGTAAGAGCTGAAGTCCGGCCCAAAAAGTCGTACGCTTCCCTGCGGCGTCGGATGGAAATCGGTAAGCCGCTCATCCACCCCGTTCATCGCATACATGTGATAGAGCGGGAAATAATAGCGATCCTTCATGACCAGCTCCTCGGCCTGGCGATAGTATCCGGTGCGGGCCTTTTGGTCGCCGACGCTCGCCCCAAGGGCAATCAGCTTGTCCACCTCGGGGTTGTTGTAGCCGCCGCCGTTGCCATAGCTGCCTTTTTTCTCGGAGTGAAACATATAGTAGACGTAGAAAAACGGATCGGGATACCACGTCCACCCTATGGCGTAAATGTCCGCCTCGGCCTTGGAGGCTACGCCCATGAAGCTCCCCCACTCCAGGCTCTGCACTTCCACCTCCACGCCCACCTTCTTCAGCATGGCCTGAGCTATGACCGCGGCCTTTTTGCGGCGTTCATCCTCGGATGTCGTGATGCGCAGCTTCAGCTCCCCCGGTTTCTTACCCAGCTCCGCAAGGAGCTCCTTGGCCCGCTGGGGATCATAGGTCGTGTAAAAGGAACGGACCTCCGGATTATAGCCCCAGCTTCCGGGAGGGATGGGCCCATAGGCCGCCTCTCCGGACTCGTTGGGGAAAAGGGCCTTGGCTATCTGAGCCACATCCACCGCCCGGAAAAAGAGCTCCCGAACCTTCGGGTCCGTCGTCGGCCCCCGAGTGGCGTTCATGTAAAACGCATAGACGTTGCAGGGTTCTCCTTTGACGACACGATACCCGGCACTTTCTGCGATCTTCTTGACGTCCTGGTCCAGCACCTCCCGGGTAACGTGAACTTGCCCGCTCAGGAGCGCCGTAGTCATGGCCGTCTTGTTGACGATATAGCGGTATGTGACCTTCAGGGGATGGGGCAGTCCCTCCTTGTTCCAGTAGTCATCGCAGCGCTCGAAGGTCATGTGCGAGTCCTTCACCCACTCCGTCATTTTATAGGGCCCCGTTCCCACGGGGTGCTGGCCAAAATCGGCCCCCCACTTCTCGGCATCCTCCTTGGGAATCACGGCGCTGCCGACATCCGTCAGGACGGCCAAAAGCGCCGCGAAAGGCTGATTCAACACAAGCTTTGCCGTATCGGGGGCAAGGACCTCCACGTGATCCAGCATGAAAAGCCGCTTCATTGGAGATATTTTCAATGTCCGTTCGAAGCTGTACTTGACATCGTCAGCCGTCATCTCCCGTCCCGGCTGGTTTTCCGTTTTATGGAAACGGACTCCTTTTTTCAGATGAAACGTCCACTCCTTAAGGTCATCGGTATGGGACCAGGACTCCGCAAGATACGGGATGATGTTCTTATACTCCGCGTCATAGGTGACCAGCGTCTCGTAGACATTGATCATGGTCTGAGAGGATGCCGCATCCTGGTACATCGCAGGATCCATCGTCGTCGTGTTCTGGTCCGTCCCGACAACAATTTCCTCCCCCCTCGACGATTCACCGGCAGCATCCCCCACAAACGCCGCCCCCACTCCCAAAATACAGATCAAAAGAAACAAGCGCCATCTCTTCAAAGCCTCCACCCTCCATTCGATCGTTGTCCCCTTGCATCCTGCACCATTATTCCATTTCACACTGAAAAAATGGTAAAACGACGCTAGAGTAATTTTACATCAAAATTACGCAGCGAAGGCAGGAAAAAGGTCTCGACAGGGGCACAAAGACAAGCCTCAAGCATTGTTCCTCTAGCACAATACAAGAAAATTACGGTCCAACCCGGAGGATACGTCTCGAAAGACAAACTTCCAGCGTCAACGGAGGCTCGAAGCGATACGCTATAATACCCGGCGAGGATGGATTTCGCGCATGGTCTCGGATGGCCGGGGGCCGAAGGGCGTAGGCCGTT
>NZ_CAUUGJ010000099.1:0-8491 GCF_963544685.1 uncultured Fretibacterium sp.
GTCCAGCCCCTTCCGGGCCATCTGTTCCGCGCAGTCCCTCATGCCGGCCAGGGCCAGGGAAAGATACTCTTCCGCGTCCATCTCCACCCAACCGGGACGGGGGCAGGAGAGGGTGGTAGGACGGTCCGACCGGACGAGCACACGGCCGTCCGCCGTGCAGACCGCAACCTTGACGCTCTGGGTCCCCGCGTCGAAACAGAGATAATGGTTCGCCATATTCCGCACCTCGCAGAGGATGAAATTCCTTCATCCTCCATTATAATCCGTTATATCGTAGTCCGTTACAGCCCGTCCCCATCAAAGACTTCCCAATTATTGCCCCGGACGTCCCGGGACAGGGCGCACCTGCGGCTCGACGGAGGGCAGGCCCCTGCGGGCCAGGGCCAGGGTCGCCAGGGTGGTCAGGAGGTCGGCGCCCGCCTGGGCGTAGAGCACGCCGTCCAGGCCAAACAGGTGCGGGAGGACCAGGAGCAGCGGGATCATGAAGATTCCCTGGCGCCCCGCACTCAGAAAACCGCCCTCGAGGGCCTTGCCGCAGGCCAGGTACAGGGTCGAGTAGGTGAACTGAAAGCCCAGCGAGAAGAACAGGATGCTGTTGGCAAGAAGGGCCCGCCCAGCGACGGCGAGGACGCGCGTATCGCGGCTGAAGAGGGAGAGAACCGGCCCGGAGAGGCACAGGACCGCGGCCGTCCAGGCCAGACAGAAGAGCGTGCTCAGAAGGAGGCAGATCCTGACGGTCTCGTCCAGGCGCGCAAGGTTCCCGGCCCCGTAGTTGAAGCCCGCCATCGGCTGAAACCCCTTGATGAACCCGAAGACGACGAACATGCCGAGCGTGACGATCCTCAGGACGATCCCCACCGCGGCGACCGCCTCGTCGCCATAAGCGCTCACCGCCCTCACGAGCAGGCTCATGGAGAGCGCGGATAAAATCTGCAGCAGCAGGACGGAGCTCCCAATGCTCAGTATCCCCCCGTAGATTTTCCGGTCCGGGGAGAAGTTCTTGAGGGAGAGCCGCAGGTAGCTTCCGGCCCCGGCGAAGAAGCGGAGGTAAAGGAGAGCGGTGATCGCCTGAGAGATCAGGGTGGCCGCAGCCGCCCCACGGACCCCCATGCCCAGGGAATAAATCATGATGGGGTCCAGAATCATGTTCAGGACGGCGCCGGCCGTCATCGCCGCCAGCGAGGTCCCGGCCGCCCCCTGTGCTACGGCCAGGTTCCCGGCCGCGACGTTCCCCACGCCGAGGACCGCGCTGAGTATGAATGGCACCGCGTAGACGCGCGCGTGGGGCAAAACGGTCTCCGTCGCCCCCATGAGGCGCAGAACGGGGACGACGGCAAGCAGGCACAGAGCCCCGGCTAGAACCCCCACCCCGATCGCCGTGAACAGCGCCGTCGAGGCCACGGCCTCCGCCCGCCGCCTCTCCCCCGCGCCAAGCAGCCGGGAGATGAGCGACGCCCCCCCGGCGCCGAAGGTCAGCCCCAGCCCCACGAAGAACAGGGAGAACGGAAACGCCACGGAGACCGCGGCGACGGAAACGGTGCCCAATCCCGAGACGAAGTAGGTATCCACCAGATTGTACAGGGCCGTTACCAGCATGCCGACGACCATCGGCATTCCGAGCCGGAGCAGGGCCACGGTGACGTTCCCCTCCCCCATCAGACGCATTCTCTCGTTTTTGTCCATGCTGCGCATCCCCTTCTTCAACAATTTCCCGTGCTCCGGGATTTTTGTTTCGCCGGCGAAGCGTCAATACTCTATTCCCGCGGATGGAAAAAAACAAGGCGTCCCGCCTACGAATACCGCGCATATATGGAGCGTCCTGAAACGCTGGCACAAGGGAAACGCGCCGTTTCCAAACTCGTTTACGTTGAAATATCGCGATGTTTATTGGGTATGGTATGATTTTACCGAGGCTTGGGAGAAAGGGTGAGGACGATGCAGAGGAATCCGGGGTCCGCCTTCCAGTCGCGGGAAGACCTTTTGTGGCTGCCGGGAGGGCCGCAATTCATACCGGACACGGAACGCTCGTCGCCATACGAACGTGTCTATCGCATGGCATCCGGGTACGGCGAGGGGACCCTGCGGGCCCTCGACTTCAACAACCTGTTCGCCGTCCTCATCGCGGACTTCGTCCCCAGGATGACCTTCGAGCACACCTGGAGGATTGCCCAGAAATACCTCGAGATCGGCTGCTTTGACACGGACTCCAGCTCCTACCGGGTGGGCCGACGCAGGTTCACGCGGGTAGAGCAGGGAATCATCTGCCACATCAACGACAGCCGCACCGTGTTCGTGCGCTGCGAGGCCGGCGTGCCTGCGTGCTTCACCAAGATTCGGGTCTCTGGAGAATACTTTGACGGGTTCCTGAGGGACCGTTACGGGGAGAACTACGACGAATCCCGAGATGCGGTGGACTTTTTGTCCCGCAGCCCCAACCTGCCGGAGCTGCGCTTCCTCTTCCGGCAGATTCGGGACTGCCGGGCCGAGGGAGCCGCCAAGCTCCTCTACATGGAGGGCAAGATTCTGGAGGCTCTGTCGCTGATCGCGCTGAACTTCGAGCGCCGGGCCGAGGCGCCGCACCTGGCGGTGACCTTGGACTCGCAGGACCGCAGGGGGCTGAAACGGGTCGTCGCGGCGATGGCAAAGGACCCGGCCGCATATCCCAGCATCGGGGAGCTGGCCCGCCTCGCCCGCATGAGCGCCTCGCGTTTTCTGCTGGCCTTCCGCAAGGAGTACGGTACGACGCCCTACGGGTACCTCAAGAACCTGCGTATGAACCGGGCGCTTGCGCTGCTGCAGGAGTCCGACCTGTCGATCGGAGAGGTCGCGGCCCGGGTGGGATACGGCAATTCCGGGCACTTCGCGGGACTCTTCAAGAGGGCCTACGGCATAGGGCCGAAAGGCTATCGGACCCTGCACCGGGGGTGACCGATCACCTTAGGCCCCCTAGCCAGAGAGAAGGCGCCGAGCCTCGCGGTCGTCCCTCGGGGGCCCGGCATATACAGCCTGCCCCCTCGAGACGACGATGCCATTCACCCCGACGCCTTCCCTGTCTACATTTAGACTACATCCACGACATAAAACGGAATCTATTTCAAGGTCCCCAGCGCCGCATGGGCCGCGGCTACGCGCGCCACGGGCACGCGGAAGGGCGAGCAGCTGACGTAGTTCATGCCGAGGGAGCAGCAGAATGCGATGGAGGAGGGGTTGCCCCCGTGCTCGCCGCAGATGCCCACCGAGAGCTTGGGGGCGACGCCCCGGCCCTTTTCCACCGCTATTCGCATCAGGCCGCCGACGCCGTCCCGGTCCAGCTCGCTGAAGGGATTTTCCTTGAACACGCCCTTCTCGATGTACTGGAACAGGAATTTCCCCTCGGCGTCGTCGCGCGAGTAGCCGAAGGTCGTCTGCGTCAGGTCGTTCGTTCCGAAGCTGAAGAACTGCGCGTACTCGGCCAGCTGGTCGGCCACCATGGCCGCACGCGGCACCTCGATCATCGTCCCGACGAGGTAGGTGAAGTCCGTCCCGGAGGCCTTCATGACCTCGCCCGCGATGCGGTCGGCCATCTCGCGGAAGAACTTCATTTCCGCCCGCGTCCCCACCAGCGGAATCATGACCTCCGGCCTCACCTTGACGCCGGCCTTCGTCAGCTCCGCCACGGCCTCGAAGATAGCGTTGATCTGCATCTCGTAGATCTCGGGGTAGACCATCCCCAGGCGGCAGCCACGGAACCCCAGCATCGGGTTGGCCTCGTGCAGCTGATATGCCTTGTTCAGCGTTCGGCGCAGCTTTTCGGCCTCCGGAGAGGAAGCGGCGCCCTTCTTCTCCAGCTCGCCCAGCGCCTCCAGCAGGGCCGGCTCCTTGGGAAGAAATTCGTGCAGGGGCGGGTCAAGCAGCCGGACGATGACGGGGTACCCGTCCATCGCCTTGAAGATCCCGACGAAGTCGTCCTTCTGCATCACCTTCAGCTTGTCCAGCGCCGCGACGCGTTCCTCGAGGGACTCGGCCACCACCAGCCGCTGCATCACCGGCAGGCGGTCGGTCGCCATGAACATGTGTTCCGTGCGGCAGAGGCCGATGCCCCTGGCCCCGAACTCGCGGGCGCGCCTCGCATCCTCCGGCGTGTCCGCGTTGGCCCAGACCTCCTGTCCGGCCGCCTCGTCCGCCCAGCCGAGCAGCCTCTTGAAGTCCTCCGAGAAGGTCGCCTCGGTCAGCGGCACCTGCCCCGCGAGCACGCGGCCCGAAGAGCCGTCCACCGTCACGAAGTCCCCCTTCTTCAGGGTCCTGCCGCGGCTCGTGAGGGTTTCGGACTCCAGGTCAATCGCCATCTCCTCGCAGCCGCAGACCGCCGGCTTGCCCATGCCGCGCGCCACGACCGCCGCGTGGCTGGTCATGCCGCCGCGGCTCGTCACGACGGCGGCGGCCGCAAAGAGGCCGTGGATGTCGTCCGGGCAGGTCTCGGGCCGCGCCAGGATGACGGACTTTCCCTGATGCGCCAAATCCTCCGCCTCGTCCGCCGTGAAGACCAGCATCCCGACCCCGGCGCCCGGCGACGCGGGCAGGCCGGCGGCGAGCAGCTCCTGAGGCGCGTTCTTGTCCACCTGGCGGTGCAGCAGTTGCTCCACCTGCTCGGGGGTCACGCGCGTCACCGCCGTCGCGGTGTCGATCAGCCCCTCGTTCACCATGTCCATGGCGATCTTCACCGCCGCCGCCGCCGTCCTCTTGCCCGTGCGGGTCTGGAGCAGGAAAAGCCTGCCGCGTTCGATGGTGAACTCGATGTCCTGCATGTCCTTGTAGGCATTCTCCAGCTGCTTCGTCAGCCGGCAAAGCTCCCTGTAGATATCGGGCATGGCGCTCTCCAGCTGGCTTATGGGCATGGGGGTGCGGATGCCCGCCACGACGTCCTCGCCCTGAGCGTTGATGAGGAACTCGCCGTACAGCTTGTTCTTGCCGTCGGACGGGTTTCGGGTGAAGCAGACGCCCGTTCCGCAGTCGTCGCCCAGGTTGCCGAAGATCATGGATATGACGTTGACTGCCGTCCCCAGTTCGTCGGAAATCCTGTTGATCTTCCGGTAGGTCACGGCGCGCGGGATGTTCCAGCTCCTGAACACGGCCTCGATGGCCCTGCGAAGCTGCTCCCACGGGTCGGTCGGGAAGTCCCTGCCCGTCGCCTCCTTATAGATCTTCCTGTACTCGGCCACCAGCTTCTCCAGCGCCTCAGCCGGGATCTCGAAGTCCTGGGAGACCCCAAGCCCATTCCGGCAGGCCGCGAGCGCGGACTCGAACCGGTCGGCGTTCACCTCATCCACGACGTTGCCGAACATCTGGATGAAACGGCGGTAGCTGTCGAAGGCGAAACGCCGGTTTCCGGACACGGAGGCCAGCCCCTCGACGGTCTCGTCGTTCAATCCCAGGTTCAATATCGTCTCCATCATCCCCGGCATGGAGATGGGCGCGCCGGAGCGCACCGAGACCAAGAGCGGGTTCTTCCCGTCGCCGAAGCCCTTGCCCGTCTCCTTCTCCAGCGCCTTGACGGCCTCTTTGACCCCATCCCAGACCGTATCCATGATCCCGGGGTCCTGCATGTACCTGCGACAGACCTCCGTCGTGAGGATGAACCCGGGCGGGACGGGAAGCCCGCTCTGCACCATCTGGCAGAGGTTGGCTCCCTTGCCCCCCAGGAGCAGCTTCTGGTCGCCCTTGCCCTCCTTCAAGTTGTAGATGAACTTCTCCGCCATGTCACACCACTCCTTATCCTGAAAGTGCGCCCATCGGGGCCTCGTGATCTCAGACAACGCAAAAGTGGCACCAACTCTCTCTCTCCCTCGGACTCCAAGGGAGCCGGAGGCGGGCGTCCCTCCAAGGACTGCCGGCCCGCCTCGTTTTCATTTTACCTCGCCGGCGGACAAATCGAAAGCCGCCCCGCATCGCCAGGAGCCACGGGGCGGCTTTCAAAGATCATCGCTTGAGAGAAACAGAGGTATCCCCCGCGCGGGGCAATCCTCACCGGTGGCGCCGATCCCCTGATCGCGGAATGAAGAGGCGGAGGCCCGGCCTCACTTGAAGTCGGTCTTCAGGCGGACGATGGACCAGGTGTCCTTTCCCTTCCACTTGTAGGGCCTCGCGACGGCCCGGAAGGTCGCGGGGCGGTCCTTTTTGTCCTCCGTATTGTAGAGTTCTCCGCTCATGTCGATCTCGTTGCCATTCCGGGACGCGCTCGTCACCTCGGCGTAGTACACGGCCTCCCCGTCCGCCCCATCGAAGTGATAGAGCTTTCCGTCAAAGTGGTACGACGGTTCGGAATCCGTTACGCTCCGGTTTTCCACGTCCAGGCCGAAGTACTTCTTCACGGACTCCTGGACGAATTTCCCGTCGAGGGTCAAGCTTCCATGCTTGCAGTTCTTCTCCTTACACTTTTTGATGCGGGTCTTGAAATTATTGATGTAATTGTGCCTGATACCAAAGCGGATCAGATCCGGGGCGGCGTCGGGCCCCCCCAGCCAGAGCATCCCGTCGCTCTCGCGCTCCACGTCGAAATCGTAAAGCCCCTGCTCCGTAAAGTTGCTGACGAAAACACTCATCCGCTTCATCTCGTCCTTACCAAACTGCGCGGCGATTGCCGCACCCGCCAGCGTCAGGACCGCCAGCACGACGCCCGCACAGAGGACGCAAACAGGCTTCTTCATCGATTCATCCCTCCATAAATTTTTTGTCTGCCTTGCAGCGGAACCGTCGGAATCATTCGCCCTTCGGGAGGCTTAAAGACTTCTCCATACGGGCGATGAGGGGGCGGAACCTTGCATCCTCGTCCTTCGGCCAGCTGAGAATGAAGGAGGCCCAGGCCTCCTCGTTGACAACGGCGTACTCGTAAACGACGCGCTCTGCGCCGCCCTTGCCGCTGCTCCCATAAACGAGGCGATACCAGCCCTTTTCACTTTCCTGGACGGAGACATGGGCGACGTTCTCCAACCGTGACTTCAGCCTCGATTCCCCGTCGTCCCCCAGCACGTTCCAGCCGCCGGACAGCGTGAGTTCGTACTTCCCGTCCTTCGAGGAAAGCCATACGCCGTCGCCGTTCTCCGGCTTGCCAGCCTCCTCGAAGATGTCGGGATGCTCCACGGAATAGCCGAAACGTTCGTTGACGTACTCCGTCCACCTCTCGGCAGGCGCCGCAGCGCAGAGCACGGGGAACAGCAGCAAAGCGCACAACACAAAAATTTTTCTCACCAATGTCTCCTCCCGTTCAAAAATTGGCATGTCCCCACGCCGCTACGCATCGATCGGATATTTCAATCCATGGCCCGTTCATAGGTCATGGCCGCGACACGCCCATTCCCGACCTCAAACGTCAAAAATTCGAGGGTCGGCAGCTCGTAGGACCAATTCGCATCCGTCTTGTCGCCAGGATTGCCCAGGACTTCAACAAGTTTCTTCGCCGGGTCCCCGATACGGATCTCGCCGAACGGCATCGTTCCCTCTCGGACCCTCACGCTCGTAAGATATCCCTCGAGATAATGGGCCTCATGCGTAGGGTAAATCAGGGTCTCATCCCAGAGTTTCTCCCCGGCCATCTCGATGTACACTTTCTTCTTCGTCTCTTTTTGGGGCTTGCCGAAGAGGGCGCGCGCCCTCTCGGGTGTGTAGCCAAAGCTCCGAGAGATACGGATCGCGGTAGAAACCGCGGCATAAACCGATGGCGTCCTCTCCGATTCCTCCAGGTACTCCTCGGCGTATTCTCCAAAAAGCCAGCCCGTTCCCTTCGCGGCTGAAAGCTCCACCTCATACCAGACCGAGCCGTCCACAGACGTCTCCCCGAGGGCGATAAACCTGTCCCCCACGTCCGCCTTGTCCAGGATATCCGAGGTCCTGTCGGGCTCGGCACGAACCCTTACGCTGGAGCCGGTACACCGGAGGATCGTGGGATACGCCCCCTCGCCGCAGGTTGCGCCCGCCAGGACCCATACCATCAAGACGACAACGAATCCAAAGGTTCTCTTTCCATTCCTCACCAAAGTCCCTGCCATCCTTTCCGCAGCCGATTGCCGTCGGCACTTCATCCGTTCTTTCCTCGTCGGGATACCTTTGCATCCCAAGGATATCCGTCCCACAGGATACAGGAGAGTGTCGGAAATTGCGAGCCTCACACAGGGGTGGTCTTAGGGTGGTTTTTTAGGGGCCTGACTTGGTGGGAAAAACTATAGCAATCTGCACGGTGGGATTCAAGAGAGGAGTATAAGGAGCGAGGAGCCCCGGTTTATCACCGGGGCTCCTCGTTCGTCTTTCAACTGTTTTCTGGCAGTGACCTACTCTTCCGTATGTACCCCATACAGTACCATCGGCGCTCACAGGCTTAACTTCCGGGTTCGGCATGGGTCCGGGTGGGGCCCTGTCGCTAATACCACCAGAAAACATTTCTTATTACCCTGCATAACTCCACAGTTTCATAGAAAACAATCCTGTAGCGGAGAGTAAAGTCTCGCAGCTTTAGTACCGG
>NZ_CAUUGJ010000100.1:0-8454 GCF_963544685.1 uncultured Fretibacterium sp.
CCTGTAGATCGTCCGCAGCGAGACCTCGAACATCCCGGCAAGCGACTTCGCGCTCACCCTTCTGCGTTCGAGCAGCAGCATGACGATAGCGACCAGCCGGTCCATCTTCATGTTCGCACCCCCTCTCGGGCCCATTGTAATTGCTGACATACCCCTGTCAACGGCGCGCCGTAGAATGGTTCCGATTTCAAATCGTTCGCAGACTTCGTCGTCTTCGTTCGCCTGGCCTGCAAACGGTTTGAAATTGAAATCATCCCGAGGGCGGATGCCAAAACGAGGAGGAACGAAATGGACAAAAACTGGAGGACGGAGTACGGGCGGATACTGAGCGCCGCGACCGAGATCGCCCTGGCGACCTCGGTGGGCGGGGTCCCCAACGTGAGGATCGTCAACTTCTGCCAGGACCCGAAGTGCCCGGGTGCGATCTATTTCTCCACGGATCGCTCCAACGACAAGGTGGCGGAATTTGCGTCCAACGACAGGATTGCGTTCACGACCATCCCCAGGGACGGCACGGCGCACGTCCGCACCCGCGACGCGACGGTCCGCAGGAGCGGGAGGTCGATCGGCGATATGAAGGCGCTGTTTCTGGAACAGGTTCCGGGGTTCGAGGAGGCGCTCGAGGCGATCGGCGACGCCCTGGACGTCTACGAGATCCGCATCCGCGAGGCCGTCGTTGTCACCGGGTTTGACGCCCCCGGCCGCGTGAAGTTCCCGGACTGAGCGCCGGGCGGACGCCGCGCCGGAAGCGTCAGAATACGTCGTCGCCGGCGGAGAACAGGGGGATTTCCCCCAGCGCTCCGAACCCGGCGGCAAGGTAGAAGGGGACGCCCGAGGGCGTCGCCTGGAGCAGGACTTGCCGCTTCCCCCCGCGGCGGACGATCCTCAGGATCTCCGCCATCATGGCGGTCGCCACGCCGCGCCGCCGATACCGCGGCGGTACCGCAAAGTAATAGACGCCGGCAGCGGGCGAGGAGGGGTCCGAGGCCAGGAGAAAGGTCCCCGCGTCCTGCCCCTCGATGCGGGCCGTCACGAGCGTCAGGGTTCCGTCGGCCCGCATCCCGCGGACCAGGACGTGCAGGTTTCCGGGTGCGCCGGGCCCGGCGCCGAAGCCCTGCCACATGGTCTCGGCCCAGCGCTCGGCGCCCGCCTCGTCCAAAACCGGGACGAACGAGGCCTCCGGGACCCCGCCATCGGCGGGTGCGTCCGAGGGCCCGGCGCACCCGCGGCTCATGGCCAGAAGACGTCCCCTCTCCGGAAGCCCGAACCGCGGGAGGACCCCGCCGCCCTCGGGAAGGGGCCAGATGAAGGGGGCCGCACCCTCCCCGGTCGCGCACTCCCCAAAGAAGCGAAGCGCCGCATGGACCGCCTCCTCGTCCGGGGGTGCGCCGCGGCGAAAAACCCAGTTCTCCGAGGCCGAGTCGGACCCCGTGAAGAGGCAGAACCCGCCCCCCGGAAGGTCGACGGACCTGCAGCAGGACAATCCCCTGAGCCGCGTCAGAAAGAACTCCAGGTTGTCCAGGACGGCATCGAACCCCTGCCGTCCCACCTCCGCTCTTTCCGCCTCTCTCCCCATCGGATTCTCCGGGGAGGGGGCGTTCGGCATCGGCTTTACGGGCACACGCATTCCCCCTCCTCGCACAGGGCGCCCATAAGGGCGGCCTCCTCCGCATCCTCTCCGTTCGGATGACGGTCCAGGACCCTGAGGTTCGCCCCTCCGCCCTCCCGGCGGAACAGGTCGCACAGCCCCCAGGCCAGCGCCAGGGACGCGATGCGCGCCTCACGCTCCGGGAGTTCCCCCGCCGCGTCCCCCTTCAGGATGAGCCCGAAGGGCTTCCCCGCCCCCTTTTCCTCCCGAAGGATGCGGAGCGAGATTTGTCCCCTCGACAGGAGGTCGTTGGCACGCCTCAGGACGGACTCGAAGGCGAGGTCCCGCGCATAGGCCCGCAGCGCGGCGTCCGGTTCCACCCGGCCGGCGGCGTCCGCAGGGACGCGCCGACGCAGGGCGTCCCCGTATTCCCGATAGAGCCTCTCTCCCTCGTCGTCCGGACCCAGCTCCAGATAAAGGGCCCCGGCCCGCTCCATCAGATCGGCGAGCCCCTTGAGCGGCCTCCCGGCTGCGGACAGGGAACGGCTGCGGAGCTCCTCCTGCGCGAACCGGGCGTCGTCCTGAGAGGCGCCGATCTCGAAGCCGGCCCTCGACAGTTCCCTCATGCGCTCCTGAAGCGTCCTGCGCTTCTCCTCCGGCAGACACGCGGAGAGGTAATCGTCCTCGCTGCGGAACCCCTTGGCGAGCAGGCTCTTGCCGAAGGCGATCTCCTCCCGCTGAAGCAGCTCCCGCCTCGTCGCCTGCACCGTCTCCAGATCGTGCAGGCGGATCATGATCCCGTCCAGGCGGGCGCGGCTCTCGTTGCGGGCCTCCCGGCGCAGATCCAGCTGGCTGCGTAGCTCCCTGACGGACTCCTCCATGCGGCGCTCCTCGGTCTCCGGGTCCTTCGAGGCGAAGAGGACGATGCGCTGCTGCTGCAGGGCGTCCCTTTCCGTCTCGAGGTGTTTGACGAGATCCAGCTTGCCCACGGCCTCGGCCCTGAGCCCGTCCTTTTCCTTCTGAAGGGCCAGAAGGGAGGCCTGCTCCGTACAAAGGGCCCGCTCCAGCCTCTCCTTTTCCTCCGCCCTCCGCTCCCATGCGGCGGAGCGCGTGGTCAGAAGATCCAGGAGCTGACCGGGGTTGTCGTCCGGAAGGGTTTTGTAGCCGAAGAGGGAGACCTGGCCGATGAGCTCCCTGCGCACGCTGTTGAAGGACTCCTCGTGGCTCCGGATCTCCTTCTCCAGGCGCTCGGCCTCCCCCTGGCTCTGCTTGAGGCCGGAGAGCGCCTCCTGATGGTAGCGCGTCAGCTCCTCCTGACTGCCCCGGATGCGCTCCAGCGCGTCCTTGGCGGCCATCAGCTCCCGCTCGGCCTGTTCCGCGGCCGTCAGGACGTCGTAGGCCCTCTGCATCTGGTCCCTGGTCCTCTGGCGGACGCGCGCCAGCTCCTCGAGGGGCGAGACGCCGACGCCGAGCTTCAGTCCCAGCGAGGCGACCCCTTCGGTTATCGCGTCGTTCAGCAGGGCGAGCTCCCTCTGAAGCTCCTCCTCGTCCCGGGCGGCGGACAGGATTTTCTCCTCGAGCCCCGCAGCCTGGGTCTGGCGGGCCGCGGCCTCCTCCTTCAGCGCATCGAGCTCCTGCCTCGCGTCGAGAAGCTGCTGCCGCGCCGCGCCCGAGTCCGGAAAGAGCCCCCCCGCATAGGGGTGGGTCAGGGAGCCGCAGAGAGGACAGGGGGACCCATCCTGAAGAAAGGTGCGCATGTCCTCGTCCAGCGCGTCCACGCGCCGCAGCATCTCCAGGCGCTTTTCAAGCAGCCGCAGGGCCGCCTGCGCCCTCTCGATCCGCGCGGCCCGCTCGGTCTCCTTGATGCCCAGCTCCCTGCGCTCGTTCTCCATCTTCAAACGGCGGTCCAGGAGCTGACGCACCTCCTCCTGAATCTCGCGCTCCCGGTTCAGGTTCGCCGCCAGTCGGTCCATCTCCTGAATGCGCCGTTCGCCCACGGTGCAGATCTCGCGCCATTCCTCCATGGGCTTCCCCTTCAGGCTCGCCCCGAAAAACGCCTGGGCCCTCTCGAAGTTCTTCTCGACGATTCCGAACCGATGCGTGATGTCCGAGAACATCGCCTGCCTGTCGTTCAGCGTGTTCTGGGCGTCCTGCCGTCTCCGCAGGGCGTTGTCGTAGCTCTCCCTCAGCGCCTGACGGTTCTCCTGCGAGCGGGAGAACAGGCCGAAGCACTTGCGTATGCCCTCGAGGGCAGGGGCGAGCTTCTCGTCGGCCGCGTTGATCTGAAGGTACTTGCGCGCCTCCCGGAGCGAGACCCCGGTCTTCTCCAGTGCGGCCTGCTCCTGTTCCGCCCGCACGGAGACGGCGCTCAGCCTCGTCTCCAGGGCCTGGAGCTGCGCGCGTGCCTCCTTGACGGCGTTCTGGCGTTCCTGGCTCTGCTGATCCAGCTCCCGGACCGTCCGCACCGTATCCGTCAGCCTTTTTTGCGCGACGATGCGGTCCCGGAGGGTCACCTCCGCCAGGCAGAACGCCTCCTCGGCGGTCTGCGCCTCATCGCGGCAGCGGTTCATGTCGGCGCTGAGGCTCAGCTGCTCCAGCCTGTCCCGTTCCTGTTCCTTGCGCATCAGGGAGAGCGTATGGTAGGCATCTCCAAGCTCCAGGGCCTGGCGGGCCTGGTCCAGCCGTCGCCGGTCCGGGGCGAAGAGCGCCATCTCCTTCTCCCACTCCGCCCTTCTCCGGTCCAGGTCCTGGAGGTCCCGCTCCGCTTGCGCGAGCCCCTCCCCCTCGGAGGGGGCCGAGACGCTCCGCGGCCGTTCCCTTCCCCTGTCGGCCAGTTCCCGCAGGACCGAGGACAGCTCACGCCTCAGGTCCTCCGTTTCCCCTGCCGCCGGGGTTGGGCTCTGGGCCTCGCCCCGGGCTGTCCGCTCCGCTTTTTCCGCCCTGAACTTTTCGTAGGCCAGGGACTCGGTGCGGGGGTAAAGACCGTCCCCGAACAGGACGTCCAGCATCGGGGCGCGGGTCTCGGGCTCCGTCCTCAGGAGGGCGGAAAAAGCGTCCCGCCTCAGCAGGGCCGAACGCAGAAACGCCTCGAAGGAGAGCCCCGTGACCTCCTCGATCGGCTCGGACGCGTCCCGCTCCTTCGTCCCCTCCTCGATCCGGCGGAGGGTCCTCCGTGCGGGCACGACCCCCTCCCCGCCGCGGCTCAGGGTACAGGCAGCCCGGTATCGGACAGGGCGGCCCCCCTCATCCCCGGCCTCGAAGACGGCCTCGACCTCACATTCCTCTTTTTCCCCTTCCTCGCCGTCGAGCGGGGAGGGGGTCCCCACGGGGCGGGGGACGCCGCGCCCATACAGGGCGAGGCAGAGCGCTTCGAGCAGCGCCGCCCCGCTTCCGAACGCCCCGGAGGAAAGGACCCCGGAGCCGGAGAGGTCGAGGGTCCGTTCCTCCGGGGGGGTGCCGCCGCAGATCATTTTTATTTGAAGGATACGCATCATCAGGAACTTGAGCCCCTTCCCGGAAAAACAGCGATTGAATCGCTCGAGTCCATGGAGTCCCAAACGGAAGCGCTGATTAAAACAAAAACGCATGCCTTGCCAAGGAAAAAATGCAGAACATCTGCAGGCAAAAATCTCCCGCGCTTCTTCAGCCGGCCTCCTCCGCCGTTACGCCAACATTATAACGTAATGCCGCGCGCGGCCTTTCCCTCAGATCCCCGACAAGGCCCCCGGCAAAATTCCCGGCATGGCGCCCCTGACCAGCCTGGGAAGCCCGAAGGCGCATTCCACGGCGGCGTCGGCCTCCTTCGCCAGGAGGACGTGGAGCGCACCCAGGACGCGGAGGTAGGCGTCGGTCCCCGCTTCGTGGCGTATGCCGTCGCAGAACGCGTCGTTCGACACGATCAGCAGGTTGGCCGTGCGGTCCCGCAGCATCAGGGCCGTGCTGTGGATCTTCCCGACGGTCCTCTCCGCGTCCACGATGTCTCCGTCCTCGCCGAAGAGCTCGTTGGCCGTCCAGTTGCCCAGACACTCCAGCAGGACCGTCGCGTCCCGCGGCAGCGAGGGAAGGACGCCCTCCAGGTCCCGGGGGCGCTCGAGCGTCGAGAAGCCGCGCCCCTGCCGCGCCGTTTGGTGGAGCTCGACGCGGCGGCGCATCTCGTCGTCGAGGACGCGCGCCGTGGCCAGGTAGACGCGCGGTCCCGACGGGGAGAGCGCCATCGCGGCCCGCTCGGCCCACTCGCTCTTTCCGCTGCGTACCGCTCCCGAGACGAAGACGAACATCTTGCTGTCAGCGTTCCTCCTTATTTTGACCCCACTTTTTCCAGCAGGTCCTAATTTTATTTTAAGTTTCACGTGTACAATGACGTTATCCGTTTTTTCGTATGGGGTCAAGGGGGCGCTGTCCCCTTGCGGGGTGCAGGGGCAGCGCCCCTGCGTAATGAGCAAGAAGAAGGAGGCGCGGATCATCGATATGATACGGTCTTTTCTGATCGCCTGCTCCTTTCTGACGGTACTGCCCGTGCCGAGGCCGGACTGGACGGAGCGGAACACGCGTTTTTTCAGCCTCGCGCTTCCCCTAGTGGGGTTTGTGCTCGCCGCGGCGTGGCTTGCGGCCTTCCTCCTTTTGTCGTGCTGGGACGTGACGCCCCTCCTGAGGGGCGTCCTCATGGGGCTTGTCGTCCTTGCCGTCACGGGGGGGCTCCACAGGGACGGACTCATGGATTCCTGCGACGCTATCTTCTCCCGCAGGGACCGGGAGACGCGCCTGAGAATCCTGTCGGACCCCCATTCCGGCGCGTTCGCCGTGACGGGCTGCGTCGCCGTCTCGCTCCTGCAGAGCGCCGTCTTTGCGGAGCTCTTCGCCCGCCCGGGGGGTGGGACGCCGCTGCTCCTCCTGGCCGCGATCCCCGTCTGGTCGCGCCTGGGGCTTGGCCTGCTGCTGAACGCGCTTCCGTTCGCCAGGGACGACGGGCTGGCCCGTGCGCTGGGTACGGCGAGGACGCCGCGCCACACCGCTGTCCTCATCCTCGGAGCTGGGGCGTTCGCGGCGGCCCTCGCGGGGCTCGAGGGCGTGCGCGCGCTGGTCCTCCCCGCCGTCTGGCTCGCCGTCCTGCTGCTTTGGGAGCGCTGCTGCACGAGGGGGTTCGGCGGGATTACGGGGGACCTGCTGGGCGCGTTCGCGGAGCTCTCGGAGACGGCGATGCTCCTGGCCCTGGTGGTTATGAGGTGAGGGGGATGCATCTGATCCTTGGCGGAAGGTTTATGGGCAAGCGGGCCTATGCGGAGTCGCTCTACGGGCCCTTCGCCGCCCTCTGCGACCTGAGCCGCGACGAGCCCGAGTCCATGACGGACGCGGCGGTCGTGATCAACCTTCAGGACGGCGTCCGTACCCTGCTGCTGCGTGGCTCCGACGTGCGGGCGTTTTTCGAGGCGCGCATGGAGCACCTGAGGCGGTGCGTCCTGATCGGCGACGAGATCGGGGGCGGCATCGTCCCCATGGACCCGTTCGAGCGGCGCTGGCGGGACGAGACGGGGTTTCTGTACCAGTTCCTGGCGCGGGAGGCGGAGACCGTCGACCGGGTCTGGGCGGGGATCCCCGTTCGGATGAAGGGGTGAGGGCATGGGGCGCAGGTACGTGTTCTTCGATATCGACGGCACCCTGGTAAGCTACGCGGGGGGAACCGGCCATATCCCCGACGCCACGCGCAGGGCCGTGGAGCTGCTGCGGCGGAACGGGCACGTCCCGGCCATCGCGACGGCCCGGGGAGCCTTTCTGGCCCGCGGGGTGGCCGAAGAGCTGGGCATCGGGCTCCTCGTCTGCTGCTGCGGCGCCCACATCCTGAACGGCACGGAGGTCCTGAGCGCGGTATGGCTCCCCGAAGGGGCGCTCCGCCGCCTGCGCGGGACGGTGTCGGAGGGGTTCGTCCGTTCCGCGGCGCTCGACGACCGCTGCGTCTACATGGACGACGAGGACGAGGCCGTCAGGGACTACCTCGACGGGCAGGCGGGATACCCCTGCATCCGGCCCGTGGCGGAGCTGCGCCGGGCGTTCCTGATGTACTCCTTCTCGCCCGATCCGTCCGCCTCCCCGCTCTTCCGGGAGCCGATCGAGGGCGTCGTGCTCGACCGCACGCAGCATTTCATCGAGGCGCGTCCGGCCGGGACCTCGAAGTGGAGGGGCATCCTGGAGGCCGCGCGCTGTCTCGGGTTCGCTCCCGGCGACGTCGTCGCGTTCGGCGACGGGGCCAACGATGCGGAGATGCTGCGCGGCGCGTCCGTCGGGGTCGCGGTGGGGGGCGCCCCGGACGCGGTCAAGGCCGCGGCCGACCTCGTGACGGACGACATCGATGCGGGAGGGATCCTGAGGGCCTGCGCCGAGCTGGGACTGACCGACGGGGCGTAGGCCGGGGAAGCCGTGTTGGGACGCGTTGAGCCTCGGGTGCGGCACCATGGCGGTTCGAGACGAAGGACATCATGAGAATGTGGTTGATGTGCGGGGAATAACGCGGCCGATGTCTCGACAAAGCTGTCGCGGCCTTTGGGGGAGACCGGAAGGACGCGAAGAAAAGCGATTCTGATAGCCGGGGGATCCTCATATCATGGAGGCGAGAGGCCGATGGGTGCGCATGTCGGGAATTGGGCGACAACGATTGAAGACAAGAGGACGGCGAAATGACGCCGCTGCGTTTTGTGCTGGGGCTTCTGTGGCTGGCGGGGGCGTCGGCCTGGATGCTGCCTCCGCCCTGTATAAATCTTTGGCGGGCATGGGGGTATCACAGCGCCCGGCCCGGGGCCGGAAATGGAAACTTCGCCGTCATGGGGGCGATGAAGCAGCTTTGTTTCATCGCGTCGGGCATCGTCGCGGGCCTG
>NZ_CAUUGJ010000101.1:0-8341 GCF_963544685.1 uncultured Fretibacterium sp.
GCTTGGCCCGCAGTTACCGGATTCTCGACCTGCCCGATGCCCGGAAGATCCACACGGGCCAGATGCCCCGCGGCGCCGGGCTGGTGCTCTGGACGGGGTATCTCCTGTGGGCGCTCTACGCGGTGGCGGAAGCGCCCTCCGTGCGTTTCACCGCGCTCGGGGCCACGATCGTCTTCCTCATCGGCTATATCGACGACATGCGCTCGCTGAGCCCGTTCCTGAGGCTGGGGCTCCATCTCCTGAGCTCGGCTCTGGCGGTCCTGCCGCTGGGGCTGCCCCCTCTGACGGCCTTTGCGTGCGCCGTCTGGATTGCGGGGGTCACGAGCGCCTATAATCTGATCGATGGGGTCAATGGGTTGTGCATCTCCCTTTTCATCGCCTCGTCGGCGGGGCTGGCCTTTCTGGGGGCCGCCCCCGTGGGGGTGGTCATGGCGGCGGCGGCGCTGGGGGTCCTGTGCTGGAACTTCCCCTGTGCCCGGACCTTTCTGGGGGATGGGGGCAGCACCCTGCTGGGCTATCTCTTCTCCGCCCATTTCCTGACCGCCGCGGCTCCGACGCTTCGGGGAATCGGACTGAACGAGCTGGTCCTGCTGCTCCTGCTGTTCGGCGGGATGCCCGTTCTGGACACGATGATCGCCTTCAGCCGGCGCATCCTGATGGGCCGGTCCCCGTTCTATCCCGACAAGGGACACCTGCACCACCGTCTGATGGGGCTTACGGGCTCTCCCCTCTGGGCCGTCGTCTGCCTGGTGCTGATGCAGTCGGCGTCCCTGGCGGGCGGGCTTATGGTCTACGCGCGCCTCTCCTGACGACTTCCCGTGGAGGACATGGATTGGAAGAGATGAACTGGAGGACATGGACAACGGCGAACGAAGGAGGCGGGGGCGCTTCATGCATAGGATAGCCTGTGTCGTCGGGACCCGGCCGGAGGCCATCAAGATGGCGCCGCTCGTGCGGCTGCTGAAGGAGGACGGGCGCTTTGCGGTGACGGTCCTGGCCAGCGGGCAGCACTCCGACATGCTGCAGCAGGCTCTGGCCCATTTCCGAATCGCGGCGGACGTCAACCTGAACGTCATGAGGGAACGACAGACCCTCGATCACGTGACCTCGGCCGTTCTGCTGGGGGTCGGCGCCTTCCTGGACGGGAGCCCGCAGGACATGCTGCTGGTGCACGGGGACACGACGACGACGCTTGGGGCCGCCATGGCGGGCTTCTACCGCGGCGTCCCGGTCGGGCATGTCGAGGCGGGGCTGCGCAGCCACAACATGGCCCTTCCCTTCCCGGAGGAGGCCAATCGGGTGCTCGCCGACCGGCTGGCCTCCCTTTTCTTCGCGCCGACCCCGGGGGATGCGGAGAACCTGAGGCGCGAGGGAGCGCCTGAGGAACGAATCTTCGTGACGGGCAATACCGTCATCGATGCGCTCCTTTGGACGCTCGGGAACCTCGGCCGGGCGGAGGTCCTGGACGGGGTCCCCGAGGACGGTCCCCTCGTATTGATGACGGCGCATCGAAGGGAATCGTGGGGGGAGCCCCTGGCCCGCATATGCAGGGGAGTGGCCGCCCTCGTCGAGGCGCATCCCGAGGTGCGGGTGCTGGTGCCCCTGCACAAGAACCCGGCCGTCCGCGAGGTCGTCCGCAGGGAGCTTGGGGGCTTTTCCCGGGTGATCCTCACGGAGCCCCTGTCGTATCCCGACTTCGTCTCGGTCATGAACCGGAGCCTCTTCATCGTGAGCGACAGCGGGGGGATCCAGGAGGAGGCCTCGGCGCTCCGAAAGCCCGTGTTGATCCTTCGGGACCTCTCGGAGCGTCCCGAGGCCATCGCCTCGGGGACGGGGGTCCTCGTGGGGACGGACCCGGAGGCCATCCTTCGGGAGTCGCTGCGCCTTCTGGAGGACCCGGACTATCGGGGAACGTTTTTGAAGCGGGGGATGCCCTTCGGCGACGGCAGGGCATCCGAGAGGATCCGGGATATCCTCCTGGACTATCTGGACAGCCTTGCGGGAGGGATCGGCGGATGAACGTCATGAGGATACAGGGGGGGATCCCTCTCAGGGGGACCGTCCGGACCCAGGGGGCGAAAAACGCGGCTCTGCCCGTCATGGCGGCCTGCCTTCTCCTGAAGGGAGGGACGCTTGCGCTCGACAACGTCCCGGACCTCTGCGACGTGAGCACGATGATGGAACTGCTCGGGGCCCTTGGAGTGGAGGTCTCGAGGGAGGAGGACCGCGTGCTGCTGAACGTCCCCGAGGACATCGCCTGGGAGGCCCCGGAGCACCTGGTGCGCAAGATGAGGGCCTCCTCGCTGGCGCTTGGCCCCCTGCTGGCCCGCGGCGGCCGGGCGGCCCTGCCCCTGCCGGGCGGGTGTTCCATCGGCAGCCGCCCCATAGACCTGCACCTGAAGGGGCTCGTGCAGATGGGGGCGAAGATAGAGATCCGCAACGGCGTGGTGCACGCGGCGGCGGATCGGCTGCGGGGCCGGAGAATCTACCTCGACTTCCCCTCGGTGGGGGCGACGGAGAACCTGATGATGGCCGCGGCACTGGCCCGCGGCGAGACGATCATCGAGAATACGGCCCGTGAGCCTGAGATCGAGAACCTCGCCGCGGTGCTGAGGACCATGGGGGTCCCCATCGAGATGGAGGGGACGGGGTGCGTCCGCATCAAGGGGGTCGACGAGGCGCAGCCGGGACGCGAACGGGTGATCCCCGACCGCATCGAAGCCTGCACCTACATTCTGGCGGGCGTCATGACCGGCGGGGAGATCACCGTGTGCGACGTCGTCCCCGCGCACATCGACGCCCTGCTCGCCAAGCTGGAGGAGGCCGGGGCGAGGTTTTCCGTCAGAAAGGGGGAGGTGACCGTCTTCCCCGTCGAACGCCTGCAGTCCGTCTCCCTGAAGACGATGCCCTATCCCGGCTTCCCCACGGACCTCCAGCCTCAGATGACGGCGGCCCTGGCCCTTGCGGGCGGCGTCAGCATGGTGGAGGAGAGCGTCTTTCAGGCCCGCTTCCTCTACGCCGAGGAGCTCAATCGGATGGGGGCCGACATCCGCATCAAGGGGGACACGGCCATCATCAACGGGGTGAGGAGGCTGGACGGGGCGTCCGTGAGGGCGACGGACCTGCGCGCGGGGGCCGCGCTGATCCTCGCCGGGCTCTCCGCCTCCGGGGAGACGCGCATCGAGGACATGGTGCACGTCTGGCGCGGATACGAGGCCATCGACCGCAAGCTTCGCGGCCTGGGGGCCTCGGTGTCCCTCGAGGAGGGGGCCGAACGATGACGAAACCGAGGACTGAGGCGGGGGAGGCCCTGCGGGATGTCGTACCGAACGTCGCCGAGGGACTGCCCCCCAAGGAGAAGATCTCCGAGGAGAAGTTCCCTGAAGAAAAGCTCCACGAAGAGAGGACCCCGGTGCGGAAGCCCGACCTCTCCACGATCGAGGTGTACGCGTTCGTCGGGCCGGCGGGGACCGGCAAGAGCCAGAGGGCCTCGCAGGTGGCGCGCCAGCACGGCATCGACCTGATCGTCGACGACGGCCTGGTCGTGTCCCGGGGGCGCATCATGGCGGGCCGGAGCGCCAAGTCGGAGGGCAACATGGTCCGGGCCATCCGGCGCGCGCTCTTCGAGTACCCCGCCCACCGCGAGGAGGTGGTGGGCTTCCTCGAGGGACGCGCTCCCTGCAGGCTGATGCTCCTCGCCACCTCCGAGGGGATGATGCGGAAGATCGTCGCGAAGCTGGGCCTGAACGATCCCGTCAAGATCATCGGCATCACCGACGTGGCGACGCGGGAGGAGATCGACAACGCGCTTCGGGAACGGCGCGAGAAGAGGCAGCACGTCGTCCCCGTCGCCCGCACCCAGATTCAGCGCAACTTCGCCGGAAAACTGGTGAGCCAGCTTAAGGACCTCTTCAAGAGCAAGGACAGGGACGACGGGCGCACCATCGTCAAGCCTCCCTTCAGTTTCGACGGGCACGTGACGATCGGCAGGGAGGCCATCCTGGAGATGTGCCGGCGCCTCGTCGTGATCGGAGAGCACGTCCGCAAGGTACACGAGATCGAGCTGGAGACCGACGACGACAGCCTCGAGGTGAACCTGGAGATCGACCTCAGGCTGGGGAACCGAAGCGCCCTGCTCATCGCCCGCCTCCTGCAGAAGAAGATCAGCGTCGGGCTGAGCTACTTTACGGGGATGGACGTCAGAAAGGTCAACGTCAAGATCCATGAAATCGAACTCTAGCTTGGAGGAAAGGGATCGGATGGGCGCGGACGGGATGGGGGCCGCGCGGAACGCCCCCGAGGACCGGCGGGCGGCGGCCTGGGACGAGCTGAGGGCCCGGGTCGAGACCTGCGACCGCTGCGGGCTCTGCGGGACCCGTACGCGTACGGTCTTCGGCCAGGGGACGGCGCGGACGCCGCTCGTCTTCGTCGGGGAGGGGCCCGGGGCCGACGAGGACCGGGAAGGGCTGGCCTTCGTGGGAAGGGCCGGTCAGCTCCTCACCCAGATCCTCACCGCGGCGGGGATAGACCGGGAGTCGGTCTTCATCACCAACGTGGTGAAGTGCCGTCCTCCGAACAACCGCGTGCCCACCCAGGAGGAGATGATGCGGTGCGGGGATTTTCTGGAGGCGCAGCTCCTCCTGATCCGGCCGCGCATCCTCGTGTGCCTCGGCAATACGCCGATGCGCTGGATACTCAAGACCTCCGAGGGGATAACCGCCCTTCGCGGGCGCTGGTTCGAATGGCGGGGGATCGAGGTCATGCCCATGTTCCACCCCAGCTACCTTCTGCGCAACGACTCCCGGCAGAAGGGCAGCCCGAAGGACCTCACGTGGCAGGACGTCCGGAAGCTGAAGGCCCGCCTGGACGAGATAAGGCTGGACGAGACAAGGAAGGAGAACGCCGAGCAACCATGAAGACGGAGTCGAAGTCGGCGCCGAAGACGGTGCCCGATCATCTGGCAATTATCCTCGACGGAAACGGAAGGTGGGCCAAGCGGAGGGGGCTGCCCCGCCTCATGGGGCATCGTGCCGGCCTGAGGAAGCTCGAGGAGATGGTCCGCCTCGTGAAGCGCCGGGGAATCCGCTATTTCTCGGTCTACGCTTTCTCGACCGAGAACTGGAACCGGCCGAAGATGGAGGTCGACGGTCTGATGAGCCTATTCCGCTACTACATCCGCCGCAAGGTCGACGCGATCAGGGCGGAGGGCGGGCGCATCCGTTTCGCGGGGCGGCGCGACAACATTCCCGCGGACCTTCTGGAGATGATGCGCTGGGCCGAGGAGCGCACCAGGGAGGAGACGACGATCGACTTCATCCTGTGCCTGAACTACGGCGGACGCGCCGAGGTGCTGGACGCCGTCAATGCGCTCGTGGCGAGCGGCCACTCCGGCCCCGTCACGGAGGCCGACCTGCGGCGCTTCTTCTACCTGCCGGACGTCCCGGACCCGGACCTGATCGTCCGGACGAGCGGCGAGCTTCGCCTCAGCAACTTCTGGCTGTGGGAGGCGGCCTACAGCGAGTTCTACTTCACGGACATCCACTGGCCCGATTTCGACGAGGCCGCCCTCGACGCGGCCCTTGGGAATTACGCCGGGCGGGAGAGGCGCTATGGCGGGCTCAAATCCTAGCCGCGAGCTTATTCTGCGCACGTTGAGCGGCGCCGTCATCGTCCTGGGGATCATCGGCTGCATCTACCTGGGGGGGACGGCCTGGCTCTGCGTCGTGGCCACGCTCGCCCTCATCTCGCAGGGGGAATATTACCGCCTGCTCGGCAAGCGGCTGAGGCTCTCGCGCGGAATCGGCTACATCTGCTCCCTGGCCGTGCTCCTCTCGGCCGTCGAGGGGAGCCGGCCGGTCTCGATCGCCCTGATCCTGTCCCTGAGCACCTATGCCATCTTCATGGTCGAGATCCTGCGCCGCCAGACGACGGGGCAGAGCTTCGTGGTCGGAAACGTGGGGGGGACCCTGTCCGGGGTGCTCTTCATCGTCATGCCCTGGACCTGCATCCTTCTGCTGCGGAGCCTCCCCACGGGGAACCTCGTTCTCGTGTCCCTCTTTGCCAGTACATGGGGCTGCGACGTCATGGCCTACCTGATCGGCGCGCGGTGGGGACGGAACAGGCTCTGCGAGCACATCAGCCCAAAGAAGACCTGGGAGGGCTTCATCGGCGGCTTCCTGGGCAGCTTCCTGATGGTCGCCATCGTCATCTACGTCCTGGAGCAGCCGCCCTATCCCCTTTTCCTGATCGGCCTGGTCTGCGGGCTCGCCGGCCAGATGGGGGACCTGGCCGAGTCCCTCCTCAAACGGGAGCTCGGCGAGAAGGACTCGGGCCGTCTCATCCCCGGACATGGGGGGGCCCTGGACCGCTTCGACAGCATCCTGATCAACGGGCTCCTGACCTATCTGCTCTTCGGGATCGTCCTGACATGACGGGGCCGGGGCGGAAGCGGATTGCGGTCATCGGGGCGACGGGCAGCGTGGGGTCGTCCGTCCTGGACGTGTGCCGTGCATACCCCGACGCGCTCGAGGTTTGTGCCCTCGCCGCTCGGTCGCCCTCCGAAAAACTGATGGCGCTGGCGGCGGAGTTCGGTGTTACAATGCTCTGCGTCCACGACGCGCCGCCCGACTTTGGGCCGGAGGGGACGAGAGGGCTTCGGGGCCCCGAGGGCCTGATCGCCGTGGCGGAGGACCCGTCGGTGGACCATGTGGTCTTCGCGTCCTCCGGGACCGCGGCCATCCCGGCCCTGCAGGCCGCCCTGCGAGCGGGGAAGGAGGTCTCCCTGGCGAACAAGGAGAGCATCGTCGTCGCGGGGCCGTGGGTGATGCCCTTGGTGCGGACGAAGGATCAGCTGCGTCCCTTGGACAGCGAGCACAACGCCGTGTGGCAATGTCTGCACGGCGAGTCCGCCCCCGTGCGGCGCGTTTGCCTCACGGCCTCGGGCGGCCCTTTTCGGACCTGGACGGCGTCGGAGCTGGAGGCGGTCACGCCGGAGATGGCGCTCCGCCATCCCGTATGGTCCATGGGGGCGAAGATCACGGTCGACAGCGCCACCCTGATGAACAAGGGGATCGAGCTGATCGAGGCGATGATGCTCTTCGGCCTGGAGCCCCAGCAGGTGGATGCCGTGGTCTCTCCGGGGTCCTTCGTTCACGCCCTGGCGGAGTTCGAAGACGGCAGCGTCAAGATGCTCGCCGGGGTTCCGGACATGCGGCTTCCGGTGTCGTCCTGTCTCTTCTGGCCGGAGCGCCGTTTTCCCTCTGGAGGGCTCGAGCGGCCCGTGCTTGCCCCCCGAACGATCGCCTTCGAGGAGCCGGACCCGGAGCGCTTCCCCGCCCTGAGGCTGGCGCGGGAGGTGATGGAGCGAAAGGGGCCGTTCCCCGCCGTACTGGTCGGGGCGGACGAGGTGGCCGTGGAGCGGTTCCTCTCGGGGCGGCTGGGTTTTACGGCCATCGCACGGGCCGTGGAGGAGACGATGGGGGCCTGTACGCTCCCGGTCCCCCAAACCCTTGAGGACGCGCTCGCGGCCATGGAATGGGCCGGGCGGCACTGCGCCGCCGTCTGCGGCGCGTGGGAAGGTTGAGGGGGCGCGGGAGGACTCGAATGGGATTCCCAAGGGACGAGTCCCTTGGGTGGGTCCAGGGAAGTTTTTAGGGAAGCAAGGAGGAAATCGATTCGATGCTGACAAGTATTATTGCGTTCATAATCGTCATCGCCATCTGCGTGCTGGTCCACGAGTTCGGGCACTACATCACGGCGCGCCTTCTGGGGGTGCAGGTGCACGAGTTCGCCTTCGGCATGGGGCCCGTGGTCAGGCAGTTCGAGCGGAAGGGAGAGCTTTGGTCCTGGCGGCTTTTTCCGGTCGGAGGTTCCTGTCGGCTGGCCGGGATGGGGGAGGAGTCCGGTGAGGAGACGGTGCTTCCGGGCATGGGGTTCAACGAGCAGCCCGCCTGGAAGCGCTTCCTGATCCTGCTGGACGGGTCCCTCTTCAACGTTCTGCTGGCCTTTCTGCTGACGGCGGTCTTCCTCTGCGGGCATGGGGTCATGAACATGGAGGACACGAGGATCGGGACCCTGATGGAGGGGTTCCCCGCGCAGCGGGCGGGCCTCGAGGTCGGGGACCGCGTCGTGGCGGTGAACGGCAGGTCCGTCGCCCATTGGCGTGAGATGTCCGAGGCGCTGAGGGAGGCTGCGGTCAAGGGGGACGTCCGCCTCGAGGTCCAGCGCGGCGACCGTACCCTGACCGTGACGACGCCCATCCCCGACAACGCGGAGTATGGACACCCCATGCTGGGGGTCACTCCCGCGCTTCTGCGTTATTCCCCCGGACAGGCCCTGCAGA